>CALRYE020000043.1:0-38752 GCA_943372275.1 Janthinobacterium lividum | reverse complement strand
GCGCGCCAGCCCTTCAAGGAATATCTGACGCCACTGGGCATCGCCAGCGGGGTGCAGACGGCCGACAACCTGATCGAGATGCTGCCGTTCCGCACCGAGAAGGACTTCCAGGACTGGCTGGCGCGCCTGCATGCGCTACCGGTGCTGGTCGACCAGAACATCGTGCTGATGCAGGAAGGGATAAAGGCCGGCCTCACTCCACCGGCCGTGCTGATGACCCGCGTGAGCCACCAGATCGCCCGCCAGGCCGCGCCCGACCCGCTTAAGAGCGCCTTCTATAAACCGTTCGCCACCATGCCGGCGTCGATCCCGGTGCAGCAGCAGGAAGCTCTGCGCCGCGCCGCCGTCGAGGTGATCGGCGCGAAGGTGATCCCCGCGTTCGCAAAACTGGGCAAATTCTTTGACACCACCTACCTGCCCAAGACCCGCTCCACCATCGGCGCCTCGGCCCTGCCCAACGGCCGCGCTTATTACGACTTCCTGGCTGCCTACTACACCACCACGGACCTGAACGCCGACACCATCCACGCCACCGGTCTGGCCGAAGTGGCGCGCATCCGCGCGCGCATGGAGGAGGTCAAGCAGGAAGCCGGCTTCAAGGGAGCGCTGGGCGAGTTCTTCACCTTCCTGCGCACCGACCCGCAGTTTTTCCACAAGAGCGGCGCCGAGCTGCTGCTGGCCTACCAGGCCATGAGTAAACGCATCGACCCGGAACTGGTCAAGGTGTTCTCGGTGCTGCCGCGCCTGTCGTACGGCGTGCGTCCCATCCCGGACAACATCGCGCCCGACACCACCACCGCCTACTACCAGCCGGGCGCCGCCGACGGCCGCCGCGCCGGCTACTATTATGTGAACCTGTACAAACCCGAAGTGCGTCCGACCTGGGAGATGATGGCACTGAGCCTGCACGAGGCGGTACCCGGCCACCACTTCCAGTTCGCCCGCGCGCTTGAACTGGCCGACCTGCCCATGTTCCGCAAGACCGCCTACTTCGTCGCTTACGGCGAAGGGTGGGGCCTGTACGCCGAGCAGCTGGGCTACGACATGGGTCTCTACACCACGCCGTACGACAAGTTCGGCCAGCTTACCTACGAGATGTGGCGCGCCGTGCGGCTGGTGGTCGACACCGGCATGCACGCCAAGGGATGGAGCCGTCAGCAGGCGATCGACTACTTCAAGGCCAACGCGCCCAAGACCGAGCAGGACATCGTCAACGAGATCGACCGCTACATCAACGGACCGGGTCAGGCGTTGGCCTACAAGATCGGTCAGCTCAAGATCTCCGAACTGCGCCAGCGTGCCAGCGACGCGCTCGGCGCGCGCTTCGATCTGCGCACCTTCAACGACGAAGTGCTCGGCACCGGATCGATCCCGCTTGGCGCGTTGGAAGTGCACATGCTCGCGTGGATCGAGCGCGAGCGCGCGCTCAAGTAGTCGAAGCAGTCGCGCACGCCGCATCGATACGCGCGTGCGTCCAACAAATTGTGGAAAAATCCCAACGCTCTTCGATGACGATGCGCGGCGACTGCAAAGCGCGTCGCCATCGTTCACGCGCGCATGCCGCGCGCCGCTTCGCATGCTTTGGCGCGTAATTCGCCGCGTGCATCGGTGAGGCGATGTGCTGAAAACGTGCGCCTGTTGCGGGCCGGTTTTTCGACGCGCGCGCGCTGATCGGCGTGCCGGCAATCAGGGCCGCATGTGGCGCCCGGCGTCTTCATCGAGCGGCATGCACGTGGTCTTCGACGACACGCGAGAGGGCACTGCGCGCATGGCGTGAAGCTCGCCCGCACACGACAAGCGAACCATTCGCACGCGCTGAAAACGCGTGAAGCACGTGCGCTCGCGGCCTTAGTCGTACACCAGATGGCAGCACAGATCGGCGACGATCACGTACGTTCAAAAAACTTTCAAGACGAATCGACGAAACGCATCGCGCACGCGCACGCCCGCACGACGCAGCGCGCGGCGTTGGCCGGACGTGTCGCATGCAGCGCGCCAGTGCATGCAAGCGGCGGCATTGTGCGGTCGTCAGCGACGTTTCGCATGCGTGCCGAACGCCATGTCGCACGCGCTCGCGAGGGACCGCAAGTGAGCTTGAAACGCTGCGGCGTGAAGCGAATCGCGCGCGTCCGATCAAGCCATGCGCCGACAAAAAACGCGCGCTTGAATACGCATGCAAACGCGCGCATGCAGGCGCCAGCAATAGGCGTTGATGGTCCGCCGAATTCGAAGTTTGAATTCGTCTTATGTTCGTTGGCGGCGCTTCGCATAAAAAAAGTAAACGAATGCGTGTGTGCAGGTTGCGCACTGACAAGGTTTTCGTGTACTTTACGTGATTGAATTTGTCAAAACGTGAACGCGGTGATATACGCCGCGAACGACGGCAAACAGATCGAAAAAAATGGGACGCTGATTCAAACAGATATGCGCTTAAACTTCCGCAAAAGCCAAAGCCGCACTGCCTGATCCTGTTCAGGCATGGCGGCTTTTTCTTTTCTGGTTGGTGCAAGTGGTGATGTGAACAGCGCACTGGAACACCGGATTCGTCGACGCAGTTTGCAGTCGACCAAAGCTGGACGAGCGCAGGCCGAAGTGCCGCAACCGTTCAGCTGGTGCCGAATTCATTAGCATAAACACGCGTCAAGTTTGTGCCGATGAATAATTCGCTCGACCTAGTTACGGGTCGGACGGGTTTTAATCTTGTAGCGTATTTTTTCCCATCGCAGATGAAGGAGAACCCAAATGGCAACAGCCGCTAAGAAACCCGCAGTAAAGAAGCCAGCCGCGAAAGCCGCTGCCGCAAAACCGGAAGCCAAGAAAACTGCTGCTGCAAAGCCAGCAGCCAAGGCCGCCGCCAAACCAGCCGCTAAACCGGCCGCGAAGAAAGCTGCTGCCAAGCCAGCAGCCAAAGCCGCGAAACCAGCAGCAAAGCCAGCAGCGAAAAAAACCGCCGCCAAGCCAGCAGCAAAAGCCGCTACCAAGACCGCCGCCAAGCCAGCAGCGAAAAAGGCAGCAGCCAAGCCAGCAGTAAAGGCCGCACCGAAGAAGTCGTCGAGCAAGCCAGTCGCCAAGAAAGCCGCAGCCAAGCCGGCCGCCAAGCCAGCCGCGAAAAAAGCCGCCGCCAAGCCAGCAGCTAAAAAAGCCGCAGCCAAGCCAGCAGCCAAAAAAGCCGCAGCCAAGCCAGCAGCCAAGAAAGCCGCAGCCAAGCCAGCAGCCAAGAAAGCCGCAGCCAAGCCAGCCGCTAAAAAAGCCGCAGCCAAGCCAGCAGCCAAGAAAGCCGCAGCCAAGCCAGCAGCTAAAAAAGCCGCAGCCAAGCCAGCCGCCAAGCCAGCCGCCAAGCCGGCAGCGAAGAAAGCCGTAGCCAAGCCAGCAGCGAAGAAGGCAGCACCAACCAAGGCCGCACCAACCAAGGCAGCAACTAAAGCAGCAGCAAAGCCAGCAGCGAAAGCAGCAGCAAAGCCAGCAGCAAAAAAGGTGGCGGCTAAGCCAGCAGCAAAAAAGCCAGGTAAGGCGACGACTGCCAAGTCGTCCGCCACCAAGCCAGCAGCACCTGCTCCAGCAGCAGCGGCAGCACCGGCAGCAGCTCCGGCAGCGTCGCCAGCAGTGGCAGCCAAGCCAGCGGCAAAGAAGCCAGCACCGAAGAAGGCGCCTCAGCCTAAACCGGCGGCCGAAGCCAAGCCAGCAGCAGCGCCTGCACCAGCAGCGGCCGCTCCGGCAGCACCTGCTCCAGCGGCAAAAACCGTGTTGGCGCCGGCAGCGGCATGGCCTTTCCCGACCAGCAGCCGTCCGTAATAGCCAGCTGTGCCTGGATAGGGCAGAATACCGCTGTGTGACTTTTGTTCACACAGCGGTTTTTTTTTAAGGAGTGCCCGTGCTAAGTATTCTCCAGTTAATTGTCGACGCCATTGCCACCATCCTCGGCGGCGCGCTGTTGCTGCGCTTCTGGATGCAGGCGATCCGCGTGCGCCCGCCGTCGTCGGTGGCGCATTTCACCTTCACCGTGTCGGACTGGCTGGTCAAGCCGCTGCGCCGCGTGGTGCCCGGGGTGGGGGGCTACGACTGGGCCAGCCTGATCGGGGCGTTCCTGATCGTGATGCTGGCCACCTGCGTGATGCTGGTGGCCGGGTTCGACGGGCAGACCGTGTTCCTGATGGGACTGTTTCGCTTCTTTACCTGGATCATTTACGGCTTCATGGCGCTGCTGATCGTCGAGGCGGTGTTTAGCTGGATCAATCCGCAGGCGCCGCTGGCGCCGTTCGTACGCGCCCTCAACGACCCCATGCTGCGTCCGCTTCGGCGCGTGGTGCCCTTGCTGGGGGGCCTGGATTTGTCGATGCTGGTGGCGCTGATCCTGCTGCAGATCGCCCAGGTGCTGCTGCGCATGGTGTTCGGCTTTTCGTGACGCGCGGATGGTGTTCGGCGCTGCCGGGCGGCGTGCGCCTGGCCGTGCAGATCACGCCGAATGCCAAAAAAACCGAGGTGGTGGGGGTGCTGGACGATGCCCTGAAGCTCAAACTGCAGGCCCAGCCCATCGAAGGCAAGGCGAACGAGGCGCTGGTGCGCTATCTGGCCAAGGCGTTGTCGGTGCCGCGCGGGGCGGTTGTCATTACGCATGGCTTGACCAGCAAGCGTAAGCTGATCGAGGTCAGTGGGGCTGGCTTGACGCCGGAGAGGGTGGAGGCGGTGCTGTTGGCTAGCCAGAGCAGCTGATCGAATCAGAAGCCCTTAGAGCCGTCGTCTTCGCCGTCGCGAGGACAACGCTTTGAGGCTAACAATTCACACTGACGCCAACCCTAACGCCACGCTGCGCAGATGTGCTCGGCCTCGCGGCCAGCATCACACCTTGTAGCGATACCCAAACTCAGCCTCGAACTTGTCGCCGATTTCCTGCGCCGTGGCCACGTGATTCTGGCCACCCTGCGAGGCGATCTTGAGCGCGCCCATGACGCTGGCCAGGCGGCCTGTGGTCGGCCAGTCCAGCCCGTTGGCGATACCAAACAGCAAACCGGCGCGGAACGCGTCGCCGCAACCGGTCGGATCGACCACCGCGGTGGCCTTCACGCACGGGATCTCATGGCGCTCGCCATTGGCGTAGATCTCCGAACCCTTCTCGCCGCGCGTGACGATCAGCGCTTCCAGGCGGCCGGCGATGTCCGCCAGCGTCAGTCCCGTGCGGTCCATCAGCATCTCGAATTCATAATCGTTGGCGGCCAGGTAGGTCGCTTCGTTGATGAACTGAATCAGTTCCGCGCCGCTGAACATGGGCAGCTGCTGGCCCGGATCGAACATGAACGGCACCTTGTTGGCGGCGCAGTCGCGCGCATGCTTGATCATGCCGTCGCGGCCGTCCGGCGCAATGATGGCCAGGCGCAGCGCGCCGTTGTCGGCCACGTTGTTCTCGTGCGAGAACTCCATCGCGCCCGGATGGAACGCGTTGATCTGGTTGTTGTCCAAGTCTGCAGTGACGAAGCACTGGGCCGTGTAGGCGTGACCGATGCGCTTGATGCCGCGCGTGGAAATGCCCATCGATTCGAAGCGCTCCAGGTACTCGCCGCCGTCCTGGCCGATGGTCGCCATGATCAGCGGGTCGCCGCCCAGCATGTTCAGGTTGTAGGCGATGTTGGCCGAGCAGCCGCCGTATTCGGTCCGCAGGGTCGGCACCAGGAACGACACATTGACCTTGTGCAGCTGGTCGGCCAGCAGGGTTTCCCCAAAGCGGCCTTTGTACTGCATGATTTTATCGAAGGCGAGCGAGCCGCAAATGAGGGTGGTCTTGGTCATGGAAAGGAGCCTTATGGGTAGAAAACGGCAATATGGTAGCCGGAAGCCTTGAGTTGCTTCAGTTCGAAGTAGAGTTTAACGCTTTGTTCGGAGCGCGCGCCGAACCCTTGTGTGGCGGGCGTGCCCGGCGGCAGGTACTCGGCCGGACTGAACACGCGCCGTACCAGCGCCTTGTCGGTGGCATCGGTCAGTTCCAGCTCGATATGGGGCCACGCCTGGCTCAGGTCGCTCTGGTTGCGCAGGGAGGTGATCAGCGAAAATGTGTTGGGGGCGATGGTCTGCAGTTCGCCGGTTTCGATGCTGAGCGACTCGATGTGGGCCGGCAGCTCGACCCGGCAGCCGAGCGCGGCGCAGGCGCTGGTCAGTGCCGGGCTCATGCCGGGAAAGCGCGCCACCAGCACATTGCGGAAGGTGGTGATGCCCTGGATCAGCAGGATCAGCGCCAGCGCCACCGAGCCGGCGATCATGGCAAGGGTGCGGGTGCGGCCCGTGCGTTCGAGTTCGCGCGATTGCTTGACGAACTGGGGCTCGTCGTTCTCCGGCTCGACCGGCTTGGGCGGCGCCGGTTTGGGGGCCTTGGCGATCCGCACGCGCGGCGCGGGTTTGGCCACCGGCGGCAACGCGGTCGGCGTCGCCGCCGGTACGTCGTACGGCGTGATCGAAGCCTGGCGCAGCAGGGGCAGCGGCCCGCGTTCGATATCGACGACGGGGGAGGGCAGCGGCACGTCGGTCAGCGGCTCGTCGTCGCGCAGGGCGACCGCTTCGTAATGCTCGATGATCACAGGGTCAGCTGGTGGCGCTGGCTCCGCAATCGGCAGCATCGGCTCGGGCACCGTGTCGGGCTCAGGCTCAGGCTCAGGCTCAGGCTCAGGCTCGGCCACCGGGGGATGCTCTTGATGCGACAACACGGGCAAGCCTTGGGCATCGATCGGATCGTTGGTGAGCAACTCCGCATCCGCCGCGCTGGTCGCATCGGGCGTTTGCGCCTGCAGCATGTTGTGCAGCGCGTCGGCGAAACTGTCCAGGTGTGGCGCGGCACTGGGCGCCGCATCGGACGGCGCGCTGACGGGGCTGTCCGATGGTGCTGCCTGCTCAGGCACGGCAGCGGGCGCATCGGATGCGGCGGCCTGAAGGCCATCGGTCGGTACATCTGGCGGTACATCTGGGTGAGGTACGACGAGCGGAACGACGGGCGCCGGCTCGACCAGCGCGGCATTGCCGTCGAAGATCTGATGGCAGGTGCCACAACGCACTATGCCCCCACGCAACTTCAGCTGGTCAGCCGCGACCCGGAAGGTCGTGTTGCAATGGGGGCATCGGGTGGCGAGCGCCATGCGCTTACTGGCCGTCGTCGGAACGTGCGGGGGGAATGGTGTCGCTGCCGAGCTGGCCGTGCAGGGCGACCCAGCCGTCTTGCTCAGCCCATACGCCCAGTTTGATGAACGGCGCGTACGCTGCGGCCACTTCCTCGGCCTGGCGTGCCAGCACGCCGGACAGGATCAGCGATCCGCCGTCGGCCACGCGCCCGGCCAGCATGGGCGCCATCACCTTGAGCGGACTGGACAGGATGTTGGCCACCACGATGTCGAAGCGGCCCGTGGCGTGCTGCGGCTTGGCCGACACGGCAAAGTCGTTGGGCAGGTAAAAGTCGATGTCGCAATGATTGCGTTCGGCGTTTGCCTGGGCCGACTCGATCGCCTGCGGATCGATGTCCACGCCGGCCACGTCGCCCGCGCCGACTTTCTTGGCCACCATCGCCAGAATGCCGGAACCGCAGCCGTAGTCGAGCACGGTCTTGCCCGGTTTCGGATTCGCTTCCAGCCATTCCATGCACAAGCGCGTGGTCGGGTGGCTGCCCGTGCCGAACGCCAGGCCCGGATCGAGTTCCAAAATCAGCCCGTCAGGATCGGGGGCTTCGTGCCAGCTCGGCACGACCCAGATGTTCTTGCCGATGTGGATAGGGGCGAACTGCGACTGGGTCAGACGCACCCAGTCCTGGTCGCCCACGTCGCGCGTGGTAAACGCAGGCGCGGCGGTCAGGCCGATGGCCGCGGCAGCTTCCGCCACGATGGCGGCCTGGTCGGCGTCGACGTCGGTCAGGGCCACCACGCGGCTGTGTTCCCACGCCGCTTCCGTCGGCACCATGCCGGGTTCGCCGAACAGCGGCTTTTCCTGGTCGGTGCCTTCGTCGGCGTCTTCCACCGATACCGACAGCGCGCCCGCTTCCATCAAGGCATCCGACAGGGCCTCGGCGTTGGCGCGCGCGATCTCGATGACTACTTCAGTCCAGCTCATGCCTCAACCTTGCTTTCGGTCTTGCCGCCAATCGCAGCGCTGCCCTTGGGCAGGTCCGGCTTGTCGGCCAGCTTTTGCTCAAGGTAATGGATGTTGGTGCCGCCTTCGATGAAGCGGGCGTCCACCATCAGTTCGCGGTGCAGGGGAATATTGGTCAGGATACCCTCAACCACCATTTCCGACAGGGCGATCTGCATGCGGCGAATGGCCTGCTCGCGCGTGGCGCCGTACGCGATGACCTTGCCGATCATCGAATCGTAGTGCGGCGGCACGTAGTAGCCCGCGTAAGCATGCGAATCGACCCGGATGCCCGGGCCGCCCGGTGCGTGCCAGGAAATGATGCGCCCTGGCGACGGAGTGAACTTGAACGGGTCTTCGGCGTTGATGCGGCATTCCACAGCGTGGCCCGACAGCATGATGTCGCGCTGGCGGAAACGCAGCTTTTCGCCGCAGGCGATGCGGATCTGCTCTTGCACGATGTCGATGCCGGTAATCATTTCGGTCACCGGATGCTCCACCTGCACGCGCGTGTTCATCTCGATGAAATAGAACTCGCCGTTTTCATACAGAAATTCGAAGGTGCCCGCGCCGCGGTAACCGATCTTGCGGCAAGCTTCGGCGCAGCGGTCGCCGATCTTTTCGATCAGCTTACGGGGGATGCCCGGCGCCGGCGCTTCTTCGATGACCTTCTGGTGGCGGCGCTGCATGGAGCAGTCGCGCTCGCCCAGCCAGACGGCGTTCTTGTGTTCGTCGGCCAGGATCTGGATCTCGATGTGACGCGGATTTTCGAGATACTTCTCCATGTACACTTCCGGATTGCCGAACGCGGTGCCGGCTTCCGTCTTGGTCATGGCGACCGCATTGAGCAAGGCCGCTTCGGTGTGCACCACGCGCATGCCGCGTCCGCCGCCGCCGCCGGCCGCCTTGATGATCACCGGGTAGCCGACCTTGCGGGCGGTCTGGATGATTTCCTTGGGGTCGTCCGACAGCGCGCCTTCCGAGCCGGGCACGCACGGCACGCCGGCGCGTATCATGGCTTGCTTGGCCGACACCTTGTCGCCCATCAGGCGGATCGATTCCGAACGGGGGCCGATAAAGACGAAGCCGGATTTTTCCACGCGCTCGGCGAAGTCGGCGTTTTCCGACAGGAAGCCGTAGCCCGGGTGAATGGCTTCGGCATCCGTCACTTCGGCAGCGCTGATGATGGCCGGCATGTTCAGGTAGCTCAGGGACGACTGCGCCGGTCCGATACAGACCGACTCGTCGGCCAGCTTGACGTACTTGGCATCCTTGTCGGCTTCGGAGTGCACGACCACCGTCTTGATGCCCATTTCGCGGCACGCGCGCTGAATGCGCAGCGCGATCTCGCCACGATTGGCGATAAGAATTTTTTCAAACATGTCGTCGATCAGCCAATCACAAACAGCGGTTGGCCGAACTCGACAGGCTGACCGTTCTCGACCAGGATTTTGGTCACGACGCCGGAGACGTCCGAGTCGATTTCATTGAGCAGCTTCATCGCTTCGATGATGCACAGGGTGTCGCCTTCCTTGATGGTGGAGCCGACTTCCACGAACGCCGGCGAACCTGGCGCGGACGAGCGGTAGAAGGTGCCGACCATGGGCGACTTGACGGTGTGGCCGGTCGGTTCCGGGGCGATCACTTCGGCCACGGGCGCAGCGGCCGGCGCGCCAGGGGCGTGCGCGGCGGCGTACTGCTGGTGCATGCCTTGCGGCTGCATCATGACCATCTGGTTTTGCGGGATTGCGCTGGACTTGACAATGCGGACCTTGCTCTCGCCTTCGGTCACTTCGAGCTCGGCGATATCGGATTCGGCGACGAGGTCGATCAATGTCTTGAGTTTTCGTAGATCCATTTGAAACCCCTTGGAATTATTTTGTTAGTAATATGAAGCTGAAAGCGGGCGCCAGACGGCAGCGCACCGGAGAGGATGCTTGAAGATGTCGGTAGATTAACGTTTATTGAGCGCAAAGTCGATGGCAAAGCGATAGCCATCGATGCCCAGCCCGCAAATCACCCCGACCGCAATGGCGGACAGATAAGAATGGTGGCGGAAGGCTTCGCGCTGATGCACATTGGATATATGGATCTCGACGAAGGGAATGGCCACGCCGGCCAGCGCATCGCGCAGCGCCACGCTGGTATGGGTCAGCCCGCCCGGATTGATGACGATGGCGTCCACGCCCTCGGCACGGGCAGCGTGAATACGGTCGATCAGGGCCCCTTCATGATTGCTTTGAAAGCAAGCGAGGGTCGCGCCGGCCGCCTGCGCCTGGGCGCTTGCAGCGTGTTCGACGTCAGCCAGGGTTGCCTTGCCGTAGATCTCAGGTTCACGGGTACCCAGTAAATTCAGGTTGGGGCCGTTGAGCAGCAGAAGCTTTTTTGCCATGGTTGAGGGAACACCTTTACGCGAAAGTCAGGCATTTTGCCGCCAACTGCGTGCATTGGCAAGCGAAAAAAATCGGAGCGTGCTGGGGACGGCTGGATAGTCGGGGCTGCGCGAGGCGCCTGCCCCGCGATTGCACACTCAGCGGTAGGGCCGCCGAAAAGCCGCCGTCACGACTTCAGCGCCGCCAGATCGGCCTTGAGCTCGTCGAACTTGAGGCGCCCCAGGTAGGTTTTCTTGACCTGGCCATCCGCGCCGATGAGTACGGTGTACGGCAAGCCGCCCGCCGTATTGCCCAGCTTGCTGGCCAGGTCGGTGCCGGCCATGCCCGCCACATAGATTGGGTAGGCAATCTTGTGCTTGGTGACGAAGGTGGCGATGTTGGTGGGCGAATCGATGCCCACGCCGATGATGTTGATGCCATGGGCGGCCACTTCGGTGGACAGGGTCGACAGCTCCGGCATTTCTTGAACGCACGGTGCGCACCACGGCGCCCAGAAATTGACCAGCAGCGCCTTGCCCTTGTACTGGGCCAGTGCCTGCGACTTGCCGGCCGCGTCGTTCATCGACTGGGCGAACAGGGCCGTCACGGGGGTATGGGGAATGCCGCCCGGGGTCGGCGCCATGGTGGTGGTCAGCGGCGCTGCCGGTTCCTTGGTGCGGGTGCCGACATAGGCGCCGATACCGGCAAACAGCACTGCGATGACGGCGTAGACTTTGATATTTTTGTTCATCCAGCAGGTCCTGGTAAGTGCTGCAGTATAGTTAGTGCGGCAGGTTAGTTATATGAAGTGGCTCAGCGAGATCGCCAGCGATCAACCGAGGTCTGACGGCGCGTCCGCCGCCATCAGCGCCCGCAACGCGGCCGCGTCGGCGCGCGCCAGGCTGCCGTCCGCGCGCGGTTTCAATGCTCCGCGCAAGTCGTGCAGTTCGTACAGCTCCGCATGCACGCCTTCCTTGTGCCACAGAAAGCTGACCGTCTCGACCGGATCGAAGCGCGCCCCCTTGAAGTGGGGCGTCTCGGAAATATCGATCTCCACGTTGCGGTTCAGGAGGTAGATTTCCACTTCCTTGGCGCTGTCGGCGAACAATTGTAAATGAATATCGTCGTGGGCCCCGGCGGTGCCGTTCAGGACCGGTCCGGTGACGTACGGGGAAAACTCCGCCAGCGCCTCCATCACTTCCAGCGCGGCGCGGCGCAGGGCGGCCAGCCGCGCCGGTTGCGTGTCGGCATGGAACAGCGCCTGGTACTTGCGTACCTCGCTCTCAATCTGCAGGTTGTCGGGCATCAGGTTGGCGCCGGGCGTGTCCGCGCCCAGCACCTGCTGCACCGCCTTGCGCTTGGCCGTGGGGTAATCGGCGCCGTCCTGCGCGATCAGGCGCGCGGCCACGGCGGCAACTTCGGCGCGCAACAATTGAAGGTCGTCGGTCGTGTTCATCGGGATGCTAAGGGCTGAGGTCGCGGGGCAAAAAAGGGTGGGGCCGGGGTGGCACCGGGGTGGCACCGGGGTGGCACGGAAAGGGTTGATCATACTCTGGAACGGAAAATTCCATGGGGTCGGGTAAAATCGCGTATTCAACCTTTCGTTTGCGCACCGATCATGCATATTCACATCCTTGGCATCTGCGGCACCTTCATGGGCGGCCTGGCGGTTCTGGCCAAAGAAGCGGGCCACCGCGTAACCGGCTGCGACGCCAATGTCTACCCGCCGATGAGCACCCAGCTGGAAGCCCAGGGCATCGAGCTGATCCAGGGATACGGGCCAGAGCAAACCGAACTGAAACCGGATCTGTACGTGATCGGCAACGTGGTCGCGCGCGGCAATCCGCTGGTGGAAGAAATTCTCAACCGCAGCCTGCCGTATATGTCCGGGCCTCAGTGGATCGGTGAACATATTCTGCGCGACAAGTGGGTACTGGCCGTGGCCGGCACGCACGGCAAAACCACCACCTCGGCCATGCTGGCCTGGATCCTGGACGACGCCGGCTATTCGCCGGGCTTCCTGATCGGCGGCGTACCCGTCAACTTCGGCATCTCGGCGCGCCTGTCGGGCGAGGCGGAGTCCGACTTCTTCGTCATCGAGGCCGACGAATACGACACGGCCTTCTTCGACAAGCGCAGCAAGTTCGTCCATTACCACGCCAAGACGGCCGTGATGAACAATCTCGAATATGACCATGCCGACATTTTCGCCGACATCGGCGCCATCGAAACCCAGTTCCATCACCTGGTGCGCACCGTGCCGGGCGTGGGCCGCCTGATCGTCAACGGCGACGAAGCGTCGCTGGCGCGCGTGCTCAAGCGCGGCTGCTGGAGCGACAAGGAAAGTTTCGGCACCAGCGACGGGGTCAACTGGACCCTGGTCGAGCATCCGGGCGGCGACTTCGACGTGATCTTTAATAGTGAGGTCGTGGGCAAGGTGCAGTGGGGCCTGACGGGCAAGCACAACCGCTTCAACGCGCTGGCTGCCATTGCCGCCGCCCGCAACGTGGGCGTGCCGGTGGCGCAGGCGTGCGAATCGCTGGCCCGGTTCGAGAACGTCAAGCGGCGCATGGAAGTGCGCGGCGTGGTCAATGGCATCACCGTGTACGACGACTTCGCCCATCATCCGACGGCCATCGCCACCACCGTGGGCGGGCTGCGCCAGAAGCTGGGCAGCGGCGCCACCGCCAAGGGCCGTATCCTAGCCGTGCTGGAACCGCGCTCGAACACCATGAAACTGGGCGCCATGAAGGATGCCTTGCCGGGTAGCCTGAAAGACGCCGACCTGGTGTTCGGCTTCGGCAGCCAGCAGGCGCTGGGCTGGAGTTTGTCCGACGCGCTGCACCCGCTGGGCGCGATCGCCCACAGCTTCGACCAGATCGATTTCCTCGTCAAAGCCGTGGCCGACGCGGCCCAGCCGGGCGACCATGTGCTGGTCATGAGCAATGGCGGCTTTGGCGGCGTGCACGACAAGCTGCTGAGTGCTTTGGCGAAATGATTCTGTACCTGCACGGGTTCCGCTCGTCGCCGCGCTCGTATAAAGCACGCGTGGTGGCCGAACGTATGGCCGCGCTGGGCCGCTCGGACGAGCTGATCTGCCCGCAACTGCCGGCCTCGCCGCAGCAAGCCATGGCGCTGGCCTCATCGCTGGTGGCAACTTGCCCGGCCGATCAGCTCGCTGTCGTGGGTTCCTCGCTGGGCGGCTTTTACGCGACTTACTTAGCCGAGCGGCTGGGCTGCCGCGCCGTGCTGCTCAACCCGGCGGTCGACCCCTTGAAAGATCTGGACAAGCATGTCGGCGTGACGACGGCCTATCACTCCGACGAGCCGTTTGAATTCAAGCGCTCTTATATAGAGGAGTTGCGCGCGCTGAAAGTCGACCGCATCACCCAACCCCAGCGTTATTTCCTGATCGCCGCCACCGGCGACGAAGTGCTGGACTACCGCGACATGCTGGCCCACTACACCGGCGCGCGCCAGCACCTGATCGACGGCAGCGACCACGCCATTTCGGAATTCGCCGAGTACGCCGATGACGTGCTGGCGTTTTGCGGCATCCCTCCCGCCCATGCAGCGAGCGCCCTGGCATCGGACCGGCCACGGTGAGGTCGGCTTCATTGCGCCAGGCCGTGTGGCACCGGCATGTCAATGCCGTGGCCGCACCGCCGCAGATGCGTGCCTGGCTGACGGCGCAGGGCTCGCTGACGGCGCGCCTGACCGCGCACAGCCATGCGTTTCGGGTGCAGCGCTTGCATCAGCGCACGGCCTTGTGCCTGGCCGACGAAGCGCGCGTCATCGGCCTGCGCGGCCCGGGGCAGGTGTGGGAGCGTGAAGTGCTGCTGCGCTGCGACGACGCGCCCGTGGTGTTTGCCCACACGGTGGTGCCCTTGTCGGCCACGGCCAGCGACTGGCCCCTGTTCAATGCACTCGGAGAACGTTCGCTGGGCAGCACCCTGTTCTACGATCCGCTGGTGACGCGCGGCCAACTCGAATTTGCGCGCTTGCGTGCCGGCCATCCCTTGCTGCAGCGCGCCTGCGCGGCCCTGGGTGACGGCGCCGCGGCGGCGCATACTCTGATCACGGCGGCATCGCATACTGATTTGAATACTGCGACAAGTTCTGCAACAAATTTTGAATCGACTACTGTTTCAACTACTGTTTACTACGCGCGGCGTTGCCTGTATCGCCGCCGTCAAGGGACGCTGCTGGTGACCGAGGTATTCTTGCCTCCGGTCCTGCTGCTGGCAGCGCGCCCACTTACCCCTGCAAAGTGAATCACATGAATTTATTCTTCGAAGAATCCGGCGACTTCAAGGTCGGCTCCGTGTTGTCCCAGGCTGGCGAGGCCTATCAGGTCGAAATGCCAAGCGGCAAACGCACCAAGGTCAAGGTCAAGGACGTGCTGATCCAGTACGAAAAACCGGGCGCGGCCGAGTTGCTGGAGGGCGCCAAGGCGGTGGCCGCCGACGTGGACTTCGAATTCCTGTGGGAAGTGGCGGGGCAAGAAGAATTCGGTTTCGCCGAGCTGGGCGCGGAATATTTCGGCCACGCCCCCTTGCCGATGGAAGCGGCCGGGCTGGTGCTGGCGCTGCATGGCGCGCCGATCTACTTCTACAAGAAGGGCCGCGGGCGTTACAAGGCGGCGCCGGAAGCGTCCCTGCGCGCGGCCCAGGCCGGTATTGAAAAGAAGAAGCAGCAAGCCGTGATCCAGGCCGGCTACGTGGACGAACTGAAAGCCAACCGCGTGCCTGCCAGCATGGTGCCGCTGGTGCAGCAGTTGCTGTTCAAGCCGGACAAGAACACCATCGAATACAAGGCGCTGGAAGCGGCCTGCGATGAACTGAAAACCACGCCGGCGCGCCTGATGCTGGCCGCGGGCGGCGTCGGTTCGCCGCGCGAACTGCACATGGCACGCTTTTTGTTCGAGAATTTTCCCCGTGGCGCAGGCTTCCCGGCCGTGGCCGTGCCGGCAACGCCAAGCGGCTTGCCGCTGGCAAACGTGGCCGCGTTCTCCATCGACGACGTGACCACCACCGAGATCGACGACGCGTTTTCGCTCGTTTACATGGACGACGGCATGCTGCGCATCGGTATTCACATCGCCGCGCCCGGTCTGGCGATCCGTCCGGACGACGCCGTCGACAAGATGGCGCGCGCGCGCATGTCCACCGTGTATATGCCCGGCGACAAGATCACCATGCTGCCCGATGAGGTCGTGCAAGCGTTCACCCTGGCCGAAGGCAAGACCTGTCCGGCGCTGTCGCTGTACGCCATCGTCGACCCGGCCGACTGGAGCGTCAAGTCCACCGAAACGCGCGCCGAGATGGTGCCCATCCAGAGCAATCTGCGCCACAACGACCTGGACGATCTGGTCAATGAAGAGACGCTGGCCAGCGGCGAGGGCGACTATCCGCACAAGGCCGAGATGACCCAGCTGTGGCAATGGGCGCTGGTGCTGGAAGCGGCGCGCATGAAAAAGCGCGAGGAATTCGGCCTGAAACCGGAGCAGAACAACCGGGTCGACTTCAACTTCTACGTCGACGACGACGTGGTCTCGGTGGTGCGCAGGAAGCGCGGCGCGCCGCTGGACAAGATCGTCGCCGAGCTGATGATCTTCGCCAACAGCACCTGGGGCAAGCTGATGCACGACAGCGGCGTGCCCGGCATTTACCGTTCGCAAGGCGCCGGCAGCGGCGCCGGCTGGGCCGCCAAGATGCAGGTGCGCATGGTCACCCATGCCGCCCCGCACCAGGGCCTGGGCGTGGATCAATATGCGTGGAGCACCTCGCCGCTGCGCCGCTATACCGACCTGGTCAACCAGTGGCAGATCCTGGCATGCGCCGAGCATGGCGTGACGGCCCCGCTGGTGGCCGTGTTCAAGCCGCGCGACGCCAACCTGTTCGCCATCGTCTCGGCCTTCGATGCCGCGTACGCCGCCTACAACGAGCACCAGCAGAACATGGAACGCTACTGGTGTCTGCGCTGGCTGGGCCAGCAGGACCAGCGCCAGGTCGAAGCGGTGGTGCTGAAAGACGAGGTGCTGCGGCTGGTCGACATTCCCCTGATCATCCGCCTGCCCGGCATGCCGCAGGTGGCGCGCGGCGCCCAGGTCAAGCTGGACATCCTGCGCTGGGACGAGCTGGACCTGACCATCGAAGCGCGCCTGCTGGAAGTGCCGAGCGACGCGGCGGTGGCCACCGATGCCGAGCTGGACTATGAGGACGAGGCCGACAGCGGCGCGACCGAAGCGGCCGAGGCCGAAGGGGCCACCGTGGTGGCGCCGGAGGGCGAGGCGGACGTGCTGACTGAGGTGCCGGCCGAGGCGCAGCCGGAATCGGCGGCCGCCGCAGCGGCGCAGGCGCAATCGTCGGAATGACACCCCGGCGCGTCCACAGGGTAGAATTGCCGTTCTTTGATTCAACAGCGTTGCTCCCATTGCAGGCGCTCCCAACCGCGTGATGTATTTTCAACACCACCGCTCGATGATCGTCGCCGTAGCCGTGTCGCTACTGGCGCACGCGGCCCTGCTGGCGGTGCGCTTTGTCGCGCCGGATGCGTTCGAACTGAAACCGGTCGACCCCGGGCTGGAAGTGATTCTGGTCAACGCCAAGCACGACCGCAAGCCGCTCAAGGCCGAGGCACTGGCGCAGGCCAATCTGGATGGCGGCGGCAACGCCGACGCCGGCCGCGCCAAGTCGCCGCTGCCGGACCTGCGCAGGAATGAAACGGGCGAGAGCATCAAGGCGGCCCAGCTCAAGGCGGCCGAGCTGATAGAGCGGCAGGAAAAACTGCTTACGCGCATCAAGGAGTCGCAGTTCAACGCCCCGCCAGTGACGGAAAAAAACACGCCGGACAGGAATCGCACGGGCGCCGACCTGATAGAAAGCAGCAAGGCCATCGCCCGCATGACGGCCGAGATCAACGAGCGCATCGAAGATGAGAACAAGCGTCCGCGCAAGACTTTCATCACGCCCAGCACGCAGGAAGTTGGCTACGCCATGTATTACAAGGCGATGCAAAAGCGCGTCGAGGAAATCGGCACCCTGAACTTTCCCCAGAAAGACGGGCGCAAGCTGTACGGCGAACTGGTGGTCTACATCCCGATCTTCCAGGACGGCACGATTTACGAAAAAGATGGCGGCTTGCGCATCGAGAAAAGTTCCGGCAACCCGGCGCTGGACAAGGCGGCCCTGACCATCGTGCGCCGCGCCGCGCCGTTCGGGCGCTTCCCGCCCAAGATGCTGTCGTCCGACAAGGACGATCTGTGGGTGATCATTACCCGCTTTAAATTTACTCGTGAGGAAAGAATGGAAGCAGACCTGCGTGGCGGTGGCCAGTGACCGACCGTTATTGTGTGATCGGCAATCCCATCGCCCATAGCCGCTCGCCGGGCATTCATGCCCAGTACGCCGCGCAGACCGGGCAGACGCTGGCCTATGAACGCTGCCTGGCCCCGGTCGACGGCTTCGTGGCGACCGTGCGCGAACTGGTCGCGGCCGGTTACCGGGGCGCCAACGTGACCGTGCCATTCAAGCTGGAAGCGGCGGCGCTGGCCGACACTCTGAGCGCGCGCGCCAAAGCCGCCGGGGCCGTCAACACGCTGGTGTTCGCCGACGGCCAGATCCATGGTGACAACACCGATGGCGCCGGGCTGGTCAACGATATCCTGCGCAACGCCGGCGTGGCCATTGCCGGCAAGCGCATCCTGATGCTGGGCGCGGGCGGCGCGTCCCAGGGTTGCATCCTGCCGCTCTTGAGCGAAGGGCCGGCTGCGATCGTCATCGCCAACCGCACCCGCGCCACCGCCGACGCGCTGGTGGCCCGCTTCGCCGGCCACGGCAATGTGTCGGCCTGCGAATACGGCGACATCGACGGCGCCTACGACATCGTCATCAACGGCACCTCGGCCAGCCTGGCCGGCGGCATGCCGCCCGTGCCCCCGCAAGCTTTTTCCCCAGACACGCTGGCTTTGGATATGATGTACGGCAACAAACCATCCCCGTTCATGGAGTTCGCGGCCGGGCAGGGCGCCAGCGTGCGCGATGGTTTGGGCATGCTGGTCGAGCAGGCCGCCGAAGCCTTCCTGGTATGGCGCGGCGTGCGCCCGCTGACCGGACCGATCCTGGAATCCGTACGCAGCACACTTTAAGAGCATGGCAAAAAACGCAGGTGGCAAGAAGCGGGGGCGCTGGTCGTTCGGCCGCTTCTTTTTATGGACGATCTTCGGCACCCTGATGCTGGTGTTCGTCATTCAGCTGTATTTCTTCCTGATGGTCTGCTATTACTCGCGCTTCAATCCGGCCATGACCAGCATGATGAGCAGCCAGCTGGCCGTGCTGCGCGAGAAGAATCCCAAGGCCGAGCTCAAGCAAAGCTGGGTGCCGTATGCGCAAATTTCCACCAATCTCAAGCGCGCCGTGATCGCTTCCGAAGACGCCAACTTTTCCGAGCATGAAGGGGTGGACTGGGAAGCACTGCAAAAAGCCTACGAAAAGAATAACCGGCGGCACAAGGTGGTCGGCGGCGGCTCCACCATCACCCAGCAGCTGGCCAAGAACCTGTTCCTGTCGGGCTCGCGCAGCTACCTGCGCAAAGGGCAGGAAATGATCATCGCCTTCATGCTGGAAAGCGTGATGGAAAAGGAACGCATTCTCGAGCTGTACCTGAACGTGGTCGAATTCGGCCGTGGCATTTTCGGCGCCGAAGCGGCGGCCCGCTATTACTACCGCACCAGTGCGGCCAGCCTGGGCGTGGCGCAGTCGGCCAAGCTGGCGGTGATGCTGCCCAACCCGCGCTACTACGACAAGCACCGCAGCTCGCGTTACCTGGCGCGGCGGACCAATCTGATCGTCAACCGCATGAGTTCGGCCGAGCTGCCGTGAGCTGCTGCGGGATGTGCGTGCGTTTTTTCGACTGACCTCTTTGAAAGCCAATTCATGCTGAACCGACAACGCGGCGTCTTGAACCTGTTCTGGGTGGCGGTGTTTTCCGCCGTATTCGCCGGCGCGGCGATGGCCGCGCTGTTTTCCATGCGCTACGAGCGCAACATCTTCGCCGAGGGCATGGCCAAGGTGGGCAACTTGTTCGGCAGCAGCGGCGCCGCGCAGGTGGTGGATGCGGCGGGCCAGTCGCTCAAGGGCGCCGCCGGCCAGCCCGATGGCGCGCTGCGCAAATGCGTCATCGGCGGCAAGACCGTGGTCTCGAACACCGAGTGCACCAGTGCCAACCCGACCAGCAAGAAGCTGCAAAACCACGACACGCGCGGCATCGAGGCGCCGAAAGTGCCGCCGAAAGCCGAGCCGTCCGCCGGTTCCAACCCTGCCATTGACAAGATCCTCGAAAAACAGCTGAACTGAGGCATATTTAAGCATTGCAGGGGTGGTCGCCCCGATGCCTTACGGGTACACTTGCGCTGTTTTGAATCCGGCCGAGAAAGCGCATGATCAACGTATTTGTCCTCCAAAACGGCCGACTCAACCAGGTGCCGATCGAAACCCGCGAGGACCTTGAAAACGTCATGCCGGTATGGGTCGACCTGACCGATCCCAACGAGGACGAGCGGGCCTGGGTCAAGGCCATCTACGGCGTGATCCTGCCGGGCGAAGACGAGGTCAAGGACATCGAAGCGTCGGCCCGCTATTACGAAGCGGAGAACGGCGACCTGCATTTGCGCACCGATTTCCTGCTCGAAGAAGACGACGGCCCGTCGCGCGTGATCACCGTGGCGTTCATCCTGGCCAAGAAAATGTTGTTTTCGGTTCACACCGACGACTTGCCGGTATTCCGGCTGGTGCGCATGCGCGCGCGCTCGCGGCCCGGCTCGATCGCCGACTACATGGACGTGCTGCTCGACCTGTACGCCACCGATGCCGAGTATTCCGCCGATGCGCTGGAAGGCATTTACCAGAACCTGGAAGAAGTCAGTGGCCGGGTGCTGCAGGAAGAATTTACCGACCAGGACGCGGCCATGGCGCTGAACGCGATCGCCCACGAGGAAGACTTGAACGGGCGAATCCGGCGCAACATGATGGATACGCGGCGCGCGGTCAGTTTTCTGATGCGCGGGCGACTGTTGAATGCCGACCAGTTCGAAGAAGCGCGCCAGATTCTGCGCGATATCGAATCGCTGGACGGCCACACCTCGTTCCTGTTCGACAAGATCAACTTCCTGATGGACGCCACGGTCGGTTTCATCAACATTAACCAGAACAAGATCATCAAGATCTTCTCGGTGGCGTCGGTGGCGTTTCTGCCGCCCACGCTGATCGCCAGCATCTACGGGATGAACTTCAAGAAGTTCTTCCCGGAGCTGGAATGGGCGTTCGGTTATCCGTTCGCGCTGATGGTGATGGCGACGACGGCGATTGCGCCGCTGTGGTATTTCCGGCGGCGGGGTTGGTTGAAGTAATCGCGGAATCAAGCAACTAATCGCGGAATCAAGCAACTAATCGCGGAATCAACCAACGTCGTCCCCGCGGAGGCGGGAATCCATAGCACGGAAGAGTAGGCGACAGCTAGTGCACTAGCCGCTACTACTCGCATGTGCTATGGATCCTCGCCTGCGCGAGGACGACGGTCTCTTGGCCTGTGGTGAAGGGCTATCACGTTCTGCGACACCCTCCTTCGCGAGGACGACGTTAATCTAACTTCGCAAACACCCGGCGCGCCGCCGCGATGGTCTCGTCGATCACCGCATCGGTATGCTGGGCCGACACGAACCCTGCCTCGAACGCGGCCGGCGCAAAGTACACGCCCTCGTCCAGCATGCCGTGGAAGAACGCGTTGAAGCGTCCCTTGTCCCCGGCCATCATCTCGGCGTACCCGCTCGGCACGTCCTCGCTGAAGTACATGCCGAACATGCCGCCCACCGAATCGGCGCAGAACGTGATGCCCGCTTCCTTCGCCGCGCCTGCCAGACCATCGACCAGCCGCTTGGACGACGCCGCCAGCCTGGTGTAAAACCCCGGCTCCTGAATCAGTTTCAGCGTGGCCATGCCGGCCGCCACGGCTACCGGATTGCCCGACAGGGTGCCAGCCTGATACACCGCGCCGATCGGCGCCATGTTCTGCATCAGGTCGGCGCGACCGCCGAACGCGGCCACCGGCAAGCCGCCGCCGATGACCTTGCCCAGCGCCGTGATGTCGGGCTGGATGTCGTACAGCTCCTGCGCGCCGCCCAGCGACACCCGGAAGCCGCACATGACTTCGTCGAAAATCAAAATCGCGCCGTGCTTGGTGCACAGGTCGCGCATGGCACGCAAAAACTCTGGCGTGGCGCGGATCAGGTTCATGTTGCCCGCCACCGGCTCGACGATCACGCAGGCGATGGTGTCGCCCATGCTGGCAAAGGCGTCTTCCAGCTGCGCCACGTCGTTATAGTCCAGCACCAGGGTGTGCTTGATGAAGTCTTCCGGCACGCCCGCCGAGGTGGGATTGCCGAACGTGAGCAGGCCGCTGCCGGCCTTGACCAGCAGCGAATCGGCGTGGCCGTGGTAGCAGCCCTCGAACTTGACGATCTTGTCGCGCCCCGTGGCGCCGCGCGCCAGGCGCAGCGCGCTCATGGTCGCTTCGGTCCCGGACGACACCAGCCGCACCTGCTCGATCGACGGCACCAGGCGGCAGATTTCTTCCGCCATCAATACTTCGCCTTCGGTCGGCGCGCCGAACGACAGGCCGTTGGCCGCCGCGTCCTGCACCGCCTTGACCACCACTGGATGGGCGTGGCCGACGATGGCCGGGCCCCACGAGCCGATGTAGTCGATGTAGCGCTTGCCGTCGGCGTCCCAGAAATAGGGGCCTTCGGCGCGGGTGATGAAGCGCGGCGTGCCGCCCACGGATTTGAAGGCGCGCACGGGCGAATTGACGCCGCCCGGCGTAGTCTGCTGCGCGCGTGCGAACAGCACGGCGTTCTGCGAGGTCTCTGGAGTGTTCATGTTGTTTTAACTTCCTGAAAATACGGTTTCATGGTCCAACCGAAAAACTTGTTCGGCACCAGCTTGCCCATGCCGAAGCGCTGGGCGTGCGCCAGGGCGCCGACGGTATATTCCTGCGCGGCCTGCACCGCTTCCTGCGGGTCGAGCCCGCGCGCCATCATGGCCGTCAGGGCCGCCGACAGGGTCGAGCCGGCGCCCACGAACGGGCCCGCCAAGTGCTGCCAGTCGAAGCCGCCGGCCACGCCGTCGCCGTCGTACAGGGTGTTGGTGATGTGCTTGGCCGCGCCGTTGCCGCGCGAACCCGTGCACTTGACCAGCACGTATTCACAGCCCATGCTGGTCAGCTCGGCCACGTCTTCGTCCGTCATGTCGCCGCCGCCTTCGCGCCAGGTTTCGGCCATGCGCGCCAGCTCGACCTGCGAGAGCAGGAACACGGTCGTTTGCGGCACCAGGATCTGGCGGATCGCCATCAGCATGTCGTCGTCCATCAGCCCCGAATCGGGCAGCGACGACAGGTACGGGTCGAGGATCAGCGGGATGTCGGGATAGTCGGAAACGATTTCGGCGATCGCCGTGGCCTGCTCGATGCTGGTCAGCGCGCCCACCTTGATGGCGGCCACGGGCATGTCTTCCAACACCACCCGGGCCTGGTCGCAGACCCAGTCGGCGTCGACCTCCTGGCTGTCTTCCACGCGGGCCGTGTCGGAGATGAGTAAGCCCGTCAATACGGACAGGCCGTGGCAACCCAGCGCGGAAAAGCACGCCAGATCGGCCTGAATGCCGGTCGCGCCGACCGGATCGGCCACACCGAAGGTGAGAATAAGTGGAGACACTAGGGGACTTGTTTGGATTTGCACGGCGGGTAGATTAAGATACCTGATTCGACATTTTACTTGATAGAGGATAGTCAACGTGAGCAGCAATGAAACAGGCGGTACCGCCGTCGCCTTCCAGACCTGGATGTGCCTGATCTGCGGATGGGTCTACGACGAAGAAGCCGGCGCCCCGGAAGAGAATATCGCACCGGGAACCCGCTGGGCCGATGTGCCGATGAACTGGACCTGTCCGGAATGTGGCGCAAGAAAAGACGATTTTGAAATGACGGCAATCTAAGCAAATGGCTGTCGGCTGCTTGTCCTTTAATTAAGTGCATTGACAGCAAACCAAGTGCCTTGACAGCTGTATAAGTTAGTGCGGCATATTGGTGACACAAGTTGATGTAGCGCAACTTTTATAGGACACGGGCCTTGCCCTATGGTATCGTCGTAGCTCATGCTGAGTGAAATGAATATGACGACATCGCCGCAACCGACAGGCCTGAAGATCATGGTGATCGACGACAGCAGCACGATTCGTCGCTCCGCCGAGATCTTCCTTACGCAGGCCGGCTATCAGGTCGTGCTGGCCGAAGACGGCTTCGACGCACTGGCCAAGATCAACGACCATCATCCGGCGCTGGTATTCTGCGACATCCTCATGCCGCGCCTGGATGGCTATCAGACCTGCGCGCTGATCAAGAAAAGCGCGCGCTTTCATACGACCCCGGTGCTGATGCTCTCCTCCAAGGACGGGCTGTTCGACCGCGCCCGCGGCGCCATGGTCGGTTCCAGCGCCTACCTCACCAAACCGTTTTCCAAAGACAGTCTGCTCGCCGCCGTGCGCGAGCACACGGCCAACGCAGTGTCGAAATAATCCAGGAGCGCCTCGTGGCCATACACAAAATTCTGATCGTCGACGACTCGCCCACCGAGCGTTACTACCTCACCGATATCCTGGTCAAGAATGGCTTTTCCGTCACCACCGCCGACAACGGCGAGGAGGCGCTGGCCCGCATCAAGGCCGATAAGCCCGAGCTGATCCTGATGGACGTGGTCATGCCAGGCGCGAACGGCTTTCAGGTCACCCGCGCGATTGCCCGCGATCCCGAACTGGCCGATGTCCCGATCATCATCTGCAGCAGCAAGAACCAGGAGACCGACCGCATCTGGGGCTTGCGCCAGGGCGCGCGCGACTATCTGGTCAAGCCGGTCGATGCCGGCCAGCTGCTGGCCAAGATCGCCACGCTGGGCGGCGCCTGACGTGAGCGCACCGGCCAGCCAGGGCGACGCCCGCGTTCCCGATCCGGCCGGCCGCCGTACCCGCCTGCGCCAGTACCAGGTGCAGCTGCTCGAACGCATGCAGGCCGCGCGCACCAACACCGGCGCGCGCGTCAACCAGCTGGGCGTGCTGATCGGCGGCGAACGCATCCTGCTCGACCTGACCCAGGCCGGCGAGATCGTGCCGGTCGCGCCCCTGTGCGCGGTGCCGCTGACGCAGCCCTGGTACCTGGGCTTGTCCAACATCCGCGGCAACCTGGTCGGCATCGTCGACCTGGCCCGCTATCTGGGTCTGGGCGACACCGTGGCCGGCGCCGAGAGCCGCATCGTCACCTTCAACGCGTCGCTGGGCTTTAACTGCGGCTTGCTGGTGGCGCGCGTGTTCGGCCTGCGCTACGCGGGCGACATGCAGGCCGTCGGCGAACGCTTGCGCGACGCCGAAGACAATGAATGGACAGTACTCGACCTGGCCGCGCTGGTGCGCGATCCGCGCTTCCTGCAGATCGGGTTCTGAGCGCTGCCGGCCGCGCCGCCGGGTCTCGCGTTGCACCGCACGACTGCACTACGCCACACGTGGCCATCTAACTAGTATTTGCGTATTGGAGCTGTAATGGGAATTGCTTGGAAAATGGGGTTTCCCCCCAAGATCGAATCGCCAAATACCGAGTTCGGCCCCGATTTGTCGCCGCCGTCGCTGGTCAAGGTCACCGCCAGCGAAGCCGAGCAGGCTGCCGCCAATGGCGAAGCGCTGCGCCTGGGCGACGTGGTGCGCCGCAAGCGCGGCGCGCCCGCAGTGGACGAGGAAGAGTCGGAGCTGCGCCTGCCGCTGATCGGCCACCTGTCGCTGCCGCGCCAGCTGCGCATCCTGCTGACCGTGTTCGGCGTGGGCATCCTGGTGACGATCTTCGCGCTGTGGCGCAATTCGGTCAGCAGCGCCGATGCCTCGGCCCAGACCCAGATCGCCAGTGACGCTCTGATGCACTCGCAGCGGATCGGCAAGGCCGCGCCGAACGCCATCCGCGGCAGTCCCGAGGCGTTCGTGCAGCTCGACGACAGCCGCGTCCAGCTCAACGCCGACCTGAACCTGCTGCAGCGCGGCGGCGAATTCGCCGGCAGTACCATCCCCGCGCCGCCGGCCGGCATGAGCCGCGCGCTCACCACCACGCGCGCAAAATGGACCATCACCGATAACGCCGCCGCCACCATCATGAAGATGAAGCTGGAGCTGACGGGCTTTCAGAAGACCGTCGCGCAGCTCGACAGCCTGTCGCCGGAACTGCTGGCGCTGACCGAAGAACTGATGACCAAGAAGCTGGCGCAGGGCGGCTCGGCCCGTGAAATCGCCGCCATCGGGCGCATGATGATGCTGACCCAGCGGCTCTCGCGCAGCGCCTCCGAATTCCTGGTCTCGGGCGGCATCCGCACCGAAACCGCATTCCAGCTGGGCCGCGACACCACCACCTTCCGCGCCGCCATCGACGGCTTCCTGAACGGCAGCGAAGCACTGGGCCTGCCGGCCACGCGCGACGCCGACCTGCGCGCCAAGCTGGTGCAGATCAAGGACAAGTTCGACGGCTACCAGAAGCTGGTCGGCGCCGTGCTCGAAGACCTGCCCAAGGTCAGCGCCGCGAAAGGCGCCGAGCAGTCGATCTTCTATGAGAACGAAGAAATCAAGAAGCTGCTCACCGGCGTGCAGAACGAGTTTCGCAGCGCCCAGGATTCGACCGACGCCTGGTTCTGGATGATGGTCGTCGCTTCTGTGTTCACGCTCGGCACGGCGCTCAGTATCAGCCGGGTGATGCTGCAGGATTCGCGCAACCGCGCCCGCGGCGCCGATTCGCGCCGCCAGGAAGCCGAAGCCATGCGCCTGCTGGCCCAGGCCAAGGAAGAAGAAGCCAAGGCCACCAACGACCAGAACCAGGCCGCCATTTTGCGCCTGATGAACGAGCTGCAGGAAGTGGCGGACGGCGACTTGACGGTGCACGCGACGGTGTCGGAAGACATCACCGGGGCGATCGCCGACTCGGTCAACTACACGGTGGAAGAGCTGCGCGCGCTGGTCGAACGCGTCACCACCACGGCCGAGCAGGTCACTTCCGCCTCGACCAACGCCCAGAACATCTCGACCGACCTGCTGTCGGCCACGGCGCAGCAGTCGCGCGAGATCCAGGATGCCTCGGCCACGGTGCTGAAGATGGCCGGCGAAATTACCGACGTGTCCAAGTCGGCGCACGAATCGGCCGACGTGGCGCGCCAGTCGGTGGCGGCGGCCCACCAGGGCTCGACCGCGGTGGAAAACGCCATCAAGGGCATGCACGAGATCCGCGAACAGATCCAGGAAACCTCCAAGCGCATCAAGCGGCTGGGCGAATCGTCGCAGGAGATCGGCGAGATCACCGAACTGATTTCCGACATTACCGAGCAGACCAACGTGCTGGCGCTGAACGCGGCGATCCAGGCCGCGTCGGCCGGTGAAGCGGGGCGCGGCTTTTCGGTCGTGGCCGAAGAAGTGCAGCGGCTGGCCGAACGCTCGGCGGAAGCGGCCAAGCAGATCGGCGCGCTGGTGCGCACCATTCAGACCGATACCCACGACGCCGTGGCGGCAATGGAAAAGTCGACCCAGGGCGTGGTCGAAGGCGCCAAGCTGTCGGACGCCGCCGGTGCGGCGCTGTCGGACATTTCGCGCGTGTCCAACCGCCTCGCCGAACTGATTCAGGGCATCTCGTTCGCCACCGAACTGCAGGCGACATCGGCCAACGGCGTGGCCCACAACATCCAGCACATCCTGTCCGTCACCGAGAGCACCCAGGACGGCACGGAGCAGACTGCCCAATCGATTCGCCAGCTGACACTGCTGGCGCAGGAACTGAAAAATTCGGTGTCGCGATTCCGCGTCGTGGCGTGAAGCGTCACCGGCTGATTGATCAAGGTAAGCATGACCATGAATGACCACTCGCACGCCGCTGTACACGCTTCAAGCGCTGCCAACGGCGCCCACACCGCCAACACCGGCAGCATCGCTCGGTCCGGCCCGGCGTTCGACACCGGCCCGCTGTCGTGGGTGATGGGCGAAATCCGCGACGCGCTGGCCGCGTCGAGCAGCGCGTTGCACGAAGCGGCGGCGGGCAGGGCGGATGCGCGCGAGGGTGTGCTCAAGCGCGCGAAAACCCATCTGCACCAGGCCCACGGCGCGCTGCAGATGGTCGATGTGGAAGGCGTGGGCCTGATGACGCGCGCCGCCGAAGAGGCGATCGAGCGCTTCAAGGACGGCGCGCTGGGCTTCACGCCCGAACGCGTGCAGGTCGTCGTCGACGCCTACCAGGCCATCACCGAATACCTGGAGGAGCTGCTCGCGGGCGCGACCCAGCAGCCGGCCCGCCTGTTTCCCTACTACCGCGCCTTGCAGGAACTGCTGGGCGCCGAGCGCATCCACCCGGCCGACCTGTTTTTCGCCGACCTGTCGGCGCCGGGCGCGCTGCGCTCGTCCGACGGCGCCGCCGTCACCGCCGATGCCGCAGCCGCCGCGCCGCCCGATTATGCTGCCTGTCGCGCGCGCTTTGAGAAGGCGCTGCTGCCGTTCCTCAAAAGCCCGGATGCCGAGTCGCAGCGCACCCACGCGCTGGCGCTGCAGGGGGCCATCGAACAGGTGGCCGACGCCCAGAGCACGCCGGAGGCGCGCACCTTCTGGCTGGCCATGCTGGGGTTTGCCGAGCTGGTCGCCAGCGGCGCAATGGCCAGCGACCTGTATGTCAAGCAGCTGTTCGGCCTGATCAACCTGCAGATTCGCCGGCTCTCGCAAGGGCAGGGCAGCGAGCCGCCGCAGATGCTGCGCGACGCGCTGTTCTTCATCGCCGCCACCGACAATCCGCCGCCGCACGCCAAGGCCATGCGCCGCACCTTCCGCCTCGACGGCTCGGTGCCGGCCGACTACGACGCGCGCCGCTACGGCCGCATCGACGCCGCCGCACTGAAGCTGGCCAAGGACGCGCTGGGCCAGGCCAAGCAGGCGTGGGACAGACTGTCGATGGAAATCGACATCGGACTGGAAGCCCAGTTCGGCCAGTATCTGGCCAGCCTGGCCGACGCCGGCACGCGCCTGGGCGCGCCGGCGCTGGCGCAGCTGGTCAGTGAACTGGCGCGCGCGGCCAAGGATTCGGTGGCCTCCGGGCGCAACCCCCAGTTCAGCCTGGAGATGGCTGCGGCCATGCTGTTCGTCGAACAGGGGCTGGACCATATCCGTCAGCTGCCGGCCGACTTCGATGGTCACGCCGAGATAGTCGGCGCCCGCCTGCTGGCGCTGGCCGCCGGCGAAACCCCGGCCGATGCGCCGCAGTGGCAGGGCGAGCTGTCGCGCCAGATCCAGCAGGACCAGACCGTCGCCGCGCTGGCCGCGGAGATGAAGAACGGCCTGCGCCAGGTTGAAAAGGTGCTGGACGATTACTACGCCGACGCCAGCCGCCGGCCCACGCTGGCGCAGATCGACCCGGTGCTGCACCAGCTGCAGGGCGCCATCGCCATCCTCGACCAGAACGACGCCATGCGCGCCGCCCTGCACGTCAAGGAAGCCGTGCGCGCACTGGCGGCCAATGTTGGCGATGCGCAGGCCGAGGCGGCGTCGCTGCAGAACATCGCCCAGAATATCGGCGCGCTGGGGTTTTTCGTCGACATGCTGGGCCAGAACGTCGACGCGGCGCGCGAGCGCTTCGCCTTCGACCGCACCGAGGGCATGCTGCACCCGGTCGCCTACGACAAGGTCGTGCGCGGCGGCGTTGCTGAAGAATCGTCCGGTTTGGCGCACGAGGGGCAGCACGAGGCAGAATCGGAGCACGAGCCGGAGACCATCGTGGCGGCCGCGCCGCCGGCCGACGACGGCATCGAGGCCGAGCTGCTGGAAATCTTCATCTCCGAGGCGCAGGAAGTGCTGGCGCTGGTGGGCGCCACGCTGCCGTCGGTGCAAGCGATGCCGGGCGACCTGGACAAACTGACCGGGCTGCGCCGCTCGTTCCACACGCTCAAGGGCAGTGGCCGCATGGTCGGCCTGGACGGCTTTGCCGAAGGCGCGGCGGCGGTCGAGAAGGTGATGAACCAGTGGCTCTCCGAAGCGCGCGAAGCCAGCCCCGATCTGCTGACGCTACTTGAGCGTGCAAGCGCCGACATGACGGCATGGGTCGCCGAGCTGGCGGAGACGGGAACTTCGCAACGCAGCAGCGCGGCACTGGTTGCGGCGGCGGCGCGCGTGCAGGACGGCGGCGCGTTCCTGATGGACGACGTGGAGGTAGCCGATGCCGTCGAGACGGGCGAGATCGTTGACGCGGCAGATAGCGCTGAACCGGCAGACGTCGCGGAAGCGGATGATCTGGTCGAAGCGGTCGAAGCGCTCGATGCCGATTCCGCCCAGGACGAAATCGAAGCCATCGAAGCCGTTGAATCGGTTGCCGCACCGCTCGCCCCGGCAAACGGCAACGTGATCGACTTCCCGAGCATCGTCAAACCTGTGCCGGTCGACGACAATCTCAAGCGCATCGGGACGCTGGAAATCCCTCTGCCGCTGTACAACATCTACCTGGCCGAGACCGACGAGATCCTGCGCCTGCTGACGCAGGATTTCAGCGAATGGCACCATGAGCCGCATCGCTCCGTCACCACGCAGGCATTGAAGGCGGCGCACACACTGGCCGGCACCTCCGCCACGGTGGGCTTTACCGCGCTGCGCGAAGTGGCCTACGCGCTGGAGATGGCGCTGATGGCCCCGACCACCAGTCTGGACGACACCCAGCGCGAGCTGCTCGACGAGACGATCGCCAAGGTGCGCCAGATGCTGCAAAGTTTCGCGCTGGGCGACCTGGCCCCGTCCGAGCCGGAGCTCGTGGCGCGCCTGAATACCCTGGGCGCCCAGCTCGAAGCCCAGGCATCGGCGCCGCCGCCAAGCGCGGAACCGGGGCTGGAACAGCATCTGAATGCGCTGTTCGAAGCCACCTTCGCCGCCTTGCTGGCCGACCCGCCGGTGTTCGCCGAGCCGGCCGAGGCGGCCGCGCCACGCGCCGCAGCCCCGACTGCTGCCGACGACGATATCGACAGCTTGTTCGACGATCCGCTTGAAGATCCCTTCAACGATCCCTTCAACGATCCCTTCAACGATCCTTTCGACGCCCCAACGCTGGTGCAGGCCGAGGCGCCACCCGCCGTGGAGCTGACCGACAGTGCCGAACCGGCGCAGGAGCAGGCGTTCGAACCCGTCTTCGAATCGATCTCCGAATCCGGGCCCGAACCTGAGCCAGAACCAGAACCCGATGTGATCGACGCGGCCGACATCGCGGAGCCCGTCAACGACGCCGTCGCCGTCGACCTGACCATTTCCGACGAACTCGATCCCGATCTGCTGCCGGTATTCCTGGAAGAGGCCAGCGACCAGCTGCCGGAGATCGGCAATGCGCTGCGCGCCTGGCAGCAGGCGCCGGCGGACAGCTCGCCCGCCCAGATGCTGCTGCGCGCCCTGCATACCGTCAAAGGCAGCGCGCGCATGGCCGGGGCCATGCGGCTCGGTCAGCACGCCCACGAGATCGAAACCCAGATCGAAAACATGGTGCACGCCGGCAGCAGCGCGCCGGCCGCGTTCGACGAGCTGCTGGCCAACTACGACCACGCGCTGGCGCTGTTCGACCAGCTGCAGCAGCCGGCTGCGCCACTGGCAAGCACCACCGCCGCCACCAGCACGGCAGCGGCCATCGCATCCGCAGGCGCTGCGGCGCACGCGGCCACGCCGGCGCTGGCCCTGGCCGCGGACGAGCAGTCGGCGCAATCGCGCACGCCGCTGGTGCGCGTGCGCGCCGACATCCTGGACCGCCTCGTCAACCAGGCCGGCGAAGTGTCAATCACCCGCTCCAAGCTGGAAAACCAGGTGTCCAACCTGAAAGGCTCGCTGGCGGAATTCTCGGAACACCTGGCGCGCCTGCGTCGCCAGCTGCGCGAAGTGGAAATGCAGGCCGAGTCGCAGATCGCCTCGCGCATGTCCAATTCGAGCGAACGCGAATTCGACCCGCTGGAATTCGACCGCTTCACGCGCTTGCAGGAGCTCACGCGCATGATGGCCGAAAGCGTCAGCGACGTGGCCTCGTTCCACGAAAGCCTGGGCCGCACGGTCGACGGCGCCAGCGCCGATCTGGTCACGCAGTCGCGCCTGACGCGCGACTTGCAGCGCGATCTGATGCGGGTGCGCATGGTGCCGTTCGCCAGCTTGTCGGAGCGGCTGTTCCGGGTGGCGCGCCAGAGCGCCAAGGAACTCGACAAGCGGGTCAACCTGGATATCCGCGGCGGCGCCGTGGAGATCGACCGCAGCGTGCTGGAACAGATGGCCGCACCGTTCGAACACCTGCTGCGCAACGCCATCGTGCACGGCATCGAAGCGCGCGGCGTGCGCGGCGCCAGCGGCAAGGCCGAAACGGGCGAGCTGCTGATCCAGGCCAGCCAGCAGGGTAACGAGGTGGTGATCCAGTTCACCGACGACGGCGCCGGCCTGAACCTGGAGCGCATCCGCGCCAAGGCGCGCGAGCAGGGCCTGATGGGCGAGCGCAACGACGTCACCGATCTGGAAGCGGCCAACCTGATTTTCGAGCCGGGCTTTTCGACCGCCGACAGCCTGACCGAACTGGCCGGGCGCGGGGTCGGCATGGATGTGGTGCGCTCCGAAGCGCAGGCGCTGGGCGGACGCGTGGAGATCGCGTCCGAGCCGGGCAAGGGCGCGCGCTTCACCATTCACCTGCCACTGACCCTGGCGGTGACGCAGGTCGTGCTCACCACCAGCGGCGCGCGCACCTATGCGCTGCCCTCGACCCTGGTCGAGCAGGTATTGCAGATCAAGGAAGCGGCGCTGGCTCACGCGCACCAGGCCGGCTTCATCGAATTTCAGGGCGAGAAGGTCGCGCTGCATTTCCTGCCCACGCTGCTAGGCGACAGCGACGCGCGCCCGCTGGCGCAGCGCTCATGCCCCGTGCTGGTGCTCAAAAGCGGCGCCGACCGGCTGGCCGTGCAGGTCGACGACGTGGAGGGCAACCGCGAGGTGGTCATTAAAAACGTCGGCCCGCAGCTCTCGCGCATGGTGGGCGTGGCCGGAGCGACGGTGCTCGGCTCGGGCGACATCGTACTGATTTTGAACCCGGTGGCGCTGTCGCAGCACCTGGTGCATCACCCGGAACTGCGCAGGGAGCGCGGCATGGGCGGCATGGCTGCCGCGGCGGCGGCCATGCCGGCGCGCGACTATGTGATCATGGTGGTGGACGATTCGCTCACCGTGCGCAAGGTGACCCAGCGCCTGCTGGAACGCGAAGGCTATCAGGTGATGCTGGCCAAGGATGGCGTCGACGCGCTCGAGCAGCTGCAGGAAACCGTGCCGCACCTGATGCTGGTCGATATCGAGATGCCGCGCATGGACGGCTTCGACCTGACCCGTAACATCCGCGGCAACGACAGCACGCGCGCCATCCCGGTCATCATGATCACCTCGCGCACGGCCGACAAGCACCGCAACTACGCGCTGGACCTGGGCGTGAACGCCTACTTCGGCAAACCGTTCCAGGAAGACGTGCTGCTGGCGGCAATCGCCGGTCTGCTCAAGCGCGAGCTGCCAGCCACGGTGTAGGTGGCAGGCTCGGTGCTCGCTTACGACGCCTTGACGACGGCGTAGCGCTCCAGCGTGGCGGCGCGCGCTTCGTCGTGGCGCACGATGGGGGCCGCGTAGGTGTAGCCGGCGCCGCTCCCAAGCCGGATTTTTTTCTCGGCCAGCACCAGCGGCGGCACCAGCCACGGCGCATGGATCTCCTTGTTCGACAACGCGTCGAGCTGGGGCAGATAGCGCCGGATGAAGCGTCCCTCGGCATCGAATTTTTCCGACTGCGTGATGGGATTGAAGATGCGGAAGTACGGTTGCGCATCGCAGCCGGACGACGAAGCCCACTGGAAGCCGCCGTTGTTGGACGCCAGGTCGTAGTCGTTCAGGTGCAGCGCGAAGTAGCGTTCGCCGCGGCGCCAGTCGATGCCCAGGTCCTTGATCAGAAAGCAGGCCGTGACCATGCGCAGGCGATTGTGCATGTAGCCGGTCTGGTTCAGCTGCGCCATCGCCGCGTCCACCAGCGGATAGCCGGTGCGCCCTTCGCACCAGGCGGCGAACGCCTCGTCGGCCTCGGGCCCGGTTTCCCATGCGATCGCGTCGTAAGCCGGCTTGAACGCGCGCTCGACCACGTGCGGGTGGTGGAACAGGATCATCTGATAAAACTCGCGCCAGATCAGTTCCACCAGCCACACCGGTCCGCCGGGGCCGGCGGCGCCGCGCGCGATCAGTTCGTTCACCGTGCGCACCAGGTGGCGGATCGACAGGGTGCCGAAGCGCAGGTGGATCGACAGGTAGGACGGCCCCTTGATGGCCGGGTAATTGCGCGCGTGGTCGTAGTCGCCGATACGGCCGATAAAGTCTTCGAACAGCCGGGCCGCGCCCGACATGCCGGTCGGAATGGCCAGCTCGCTCAGGTTGGTGGTCTCGAAGCCGATCTCGGCCAGGCTGGGCAAGGCCGGCGGGCCGGCAGGCGGAGCGAATGCGGCCGCGTGCGGCTCGACCGTGTAGCCGACCAGGCAGTCCGGCTCGGCGGCCATGCGCTTGAGCCAGGCATTCTTGTACGGGGTGAACACCGAATAGGTCGAGCCGGTCAGCGACAGCACATCGCTTTTTTCGAAGATGACCTGATCCTTGTAGCTCAGCAGGCGGCGGCCGTCCTTCTCCAGGGCAGCAGCAACCGCGCCATCGCGGGCGATGGCCTGCGGCTCGTAATCGCCGTTGACGAACACGGCGTCGGCCTTCAACTCGGCGGCCAGCTGGGGAATTGCGTCGACGGCGTTGGCATGACGCACCAACAAACTGCCGCCCATTTGACGCAGATCGTGATCGAGTTCCGCCAGGCAGGCATGAATGAATTCCACGCGCCGGTCGGCGCGGGGCAGGGCGTCCAGGATCGCGCTGTCGTAGATAAAGACGCAATGGACGGCGTTGGACGAAATTAGCGCGTGATGCAAGGCGGCATGATCGAACGACCGCAGGTCGCGGCGGAACCACACCAAGGAATTGCTAAATTTCATCGTCATGTCCGGCCTCAAGATCGGGACGTTTTTTCATGTCTACCATCGATGTTGGGTGCGCGCCAGATGGGCGTTCCCGTCGTGGCAGCCCCAAATCAGTGTAAACTGTCGAAAAGTCCAATAAGTTTAAGGCGGGATACTAGCAGTAATTAGCATGAATAGAGCGTGACCGAAGTGACGACCCATAGATGGCGGCCCGCAGGCGCAACCCGTCAGTGACGCTCAGTTAGCGAGCAGAGAGAGTGACGCGTATGAAGAAAAGCAAAATCGGCAGTACCTTGCCCATGCCCGGCATGGCGCAAAACGCCGCGGACGGCGTCGAGGTCGGCAGTGGCGTCAACCCGGCGCCGTCCGGCCTCAATCTGGCCAACCATTTCCTCATTGCCATGCCATCGATGGAAGATCCGATTTTCGGCGGCACCGTGGTGTATATCTGCGAGCATAACGATAAGGGCGTGCTGGGGGTGGTGATCAACAAGCCCACCGACATGACCATGGAAGTGCTGTTCGAGCGCATCGACCTGAAACTGGCCGACGGCTTGCGCACCACCGTGGTCAACGAGCCGATCATGTTCGGCGGCCCCGTGCAGGACGACCGCGGCTTCGTGCTGCATACGCCCGGCACGCGCTATTCGTCGTCGCTGACCGTCACCGACGAGGTGGCGTTCACCACCTCGATCGACGTGCTCGAAGCGGTGGCCAACGGCGAAGGGCCGCAGCGCATGCTGGTGTCGATCGGCTACTCGGGCTGGAGCCCGGGCCAGCTGGAAGATGAAATCGGCCGCAACGGCTGGCTTACCGTGGGCGCCGACGCCCACGTGCTGTTCGATCTGCCGATCGAAGAGCGCTATCACGCCGCCATCAAACTGCTGGGCATCGACCCCATGATGCTCGCCTCCGAGGCCGGCCATGCGTGATGAGTGACGCCACCCCGGACGCATCGGGTGGGTCCGCTGCGGCGCAGCCGGAGCAGGCCGCACCGGCCGAAGTTGCCGGTACTGCCGTCGAGCTGGTCTTCGGGTTCGACTTCGGCATCAAACGCATCGGCATCGCCATGGGCAACACCCTCACTGCCAGGGCCCAGCCGCTGGCCGTGGTCAAGGCAATCGACAACGCCGCCCGCTTCGCCCAGATCGGCGCGCTGATCGCCGAGTGGCGTCCCGCGCGCCTGGTGGTCGGCGAGCCACTGCACCCGGACGGCGCCGAACACGAGATGACGCTGCGCTGCCGCCGCTTCGCCAACCAGCTGCACGGGCGCTTCAACCTGCCCGTCACCCTGGTCGATGAGCGCTATTCGTCCGCCGTCATCCAAAGCAAGCGGGGCGACATCATCGACGACAAAGCCGCTGCTATTATTCTGCAACAATATTTTGATACGATATCCTGACGCGGACCCTGCTCGCGCTTTTTTCACGCGAACTTTCTGACGCGAACTTCAACGCGAACCTTTCACACTATGTCCACTTCCTCCACGCAACAAGCAGCGCCCTTCGACGCCGAAGCGCTGTACCAGACCCTGCTCGGTCAAGTGCGCGCCGGCCTGCAAGGCACGCCCGACGTCGCCATCGTCGGCATCCACTCGGGCGGCGCGTGGCTGGCCGAACGGCTGGCGCGCGACCTCGACCTGACCGCCCGCCTGGGCTTCATCGACGCCTCGTTCTACCGCGACGATTACGCCCACCGGGGCCTGCATGCCGAGGTCAAGCCGACCTCGATCAATTTCGACGTCAACCGCGCCCACATCCTGCTGGTGGACGACGTGCTCTACACGGGACGCACCACGCGCGCGGCCATCAACGTGCTGTTCGACTACGGGCGCCCGGCGCGCATCATGCTCGCGGCCCTGGCCGACCGCGGCCAGCGCCAGCTGCCCGTGGCGGCCGATTTCGTCGCGGCCAAGGTGGAGATCCCGGCCGGACAATCGCTGGTGCTGGCGCGCGGCGCCGACGGCCAGTTTTCCTTAACGATCGAAGTAGATTGATAGAACCAGACCATGCTGAACCCGCAACTGAATAAAAATGGCGAACTGCAGCACCTGCTGTCCATCGAGGGCCTGCCCAAGTCGATCGTCAACCACATCCTGGACACGGCGTCGAGCTTCGTCGGCATCTCCGACCGCGAAGTGAAAAAAGTGCCGCTGATGCGCGGCAAAAGCGTGTTCAACCTGTTTTTCGAGAATTCCACGCGCACCCGCACCACCTTCGAGATCGCCTCCAAGCGCCTCTCGGCCGACGTGATCAACCTGAACATCTCGGCCTCGTCGGCCAGCAAGGGCGAGTCGCTGCTCGACACCATCGACAACCTGTCGGCCATGCACGCCGATATGTTCGTCGTGCGCCACGCCCAGTCGGGCGCGCCGTACCTGATCGCCAAGCACCTGATCGACACGCGCCAGTCGCACGTCCACGTGGTCAACGCCGGCGACGGCCGCCACGCGCACCCCACCCAGGGCTTGCTGGACATGTACACCATCCGCCACTACAAGAAGGACTTCACCAACCTGACGGTGGCCATCGTCGGCGATATTTTGCACAGCCGCGTGGCGCGCTCGGACATCCACGCCCTGACCACCCTGGGCGTGCCGGAAGTGCGCGCCATCGGCCCGCACACGCTGCTGCCGGGCGGCCTGGAGCAGATGGGCGTGCGGGTGTTCACCAACATGGACGAAGGCTTGAAAGGCGTCGACGTGATCATCATGCTGCGCCTGCAGAACGAGCGCATGAGCGGCGCGCTGCTGCCGTCGGCGCAGGAGTACTTCAAGAGCTATGGCCTGACGCCCGAACGGCTGGCGCTGGCCAAGCCGGACGCCATCGTGATGCACCCGGGGCCGATGAACCGCGGCGTCGAGATCGACTCGGCGGTGGCGGACGGCGCGCAGGCGGTGATCCTGCCGCAGGTGACATTCGGGATCGCCGTGCGCATGGCGGTGATGAGCATTTTGGCCGGCACGCAGGGATAACATCGACATGACCGCAGCATCCAAGATCGTAAATAGCGCAGTGAATACCTCAGCGAACAACCCAGTGACCCAACTTCATATTCAAAACGGGCGCCTGATCGACCCGGCCAACGGCATCGACGCGGTGCGCGACCTGTTCATCGTCGACGGTAAAGTCGCCGCCACCGGCAGCGCGCCGGCCGGGTTCAAGGCCGACCGCGTCATCGACGCCACCGGGCTGGTGGTCGCTCCGGGCCTGGTGGACCTGTCGGCGCGCTTGCGCGAACCGGGTTACGAATACAAGGCCACGCTCAAGTCCGAGATGCAGGCCGCCATGCAAGGTGGCGTGACCACCCTGGTATGCCCGCCGGACACCGATCCGGTGCTGGACGAACCGGGTCTGGTCGAAATGCTCAAGCACCGCGCCGGAAAACTGCAGCAGGCCCACGTGCATCCGCTGGGCGCGCTGACCATGGGCCTGAAGGGGCAGGCGCTGACCGAGATGGCCGAGCTGACGGAAGCGGGCTGCATCGGCTTCTCGCAGGCCGAGCAAACCATCGAAGACACCACCGTGCTGCTGCGCGCGCTGCAGTACGCCAAAACGTTCGGCTACACCGTCTGGGTGCGCCCGCAGGACGCCCACATCGGCCGCGGCGGCATCGCCCACGCCGGGCCGCTGGCGTCGCGCCTGGGCCTGGCCGGCGTGCCGGTGATGTCCGAAACCATCGCGCTGCACACCATCTTCGAGCTGGTGCGTGCCACCGGCGCGCGCGTGCACCTGTGCCGCATGTCGTCGGCCGCCGGGCTGGAGCTGGTGCGCGCGGCCAAGAAGGAAGGGCTGCCCGTCACCTGCGACGTGGGCGTGCACCATGTGCACATGACCGACGCCGATATCGGCTTTTTCGATTCCAATGCACGCGTGACGCCGCCGTTTCGCAGCCAGCGCGACCGCGATGCGATCCGCGCCTGCCTGTTCGACGGCACCATCGACGCCATGTGCTCCGACCACACGCCGGTCGACGACGACGAAAAACTGCTGCCGTTCGGCGAAGCCTCGCCCGGCGCGACCGGGCTGGAGCTGCTGCTGTCGCTGGCGCTGCGCTGGGTCGACGATTACGCCGCCGGGCAGCACAACGACGCCGGGGCGGCCTCGCCGCTGGCGCGCGCCATCGGCAAGATCAGCCATGAAGCGGCCGT
>CALRYE020000042.1:0-39206 GCA_943372275.1 Janthinobacterium lividum | reverse complement strand
GCATGGGTTCCCGCATGCGCGGGAATGACGGTTTTGAAGTTGGTGGCCTAGAGTTACGGTACCATTCGCGACACCCTCATTCGCGGGGATGACGGATCAGCGGTCGGGCGTTATCATCTGCCAGTTGTACGCTTGGCTTGTGCCGCTTGCAACCCGGCGATCGCCGCCTCGAACGTCGCGTAGCGCGCATCGAGTTGCTTGGTCAGCCGCTGCTTGTGCGCTGCCGGCAGGAACGAGTAGCGCAGGCTGTTATAAGACGCCTTCTTGATTTCCGCATAGTTAGGCTTGTAGCGGCTGGCGAACAGGGTGTACTCGTTGGCCAGATTGTGGCGCGTGACGCCCGCATCGTCCGTCGAGATCACATACGGCACCGCGTAGTGGCGGTACAAGGTCAGCGGATGGTTGTCGCCCTTGACGCCCGAAATAAAGCTGTTGCTGGTCAGGTTGATCTCCACCGGCACGTCCTTGTCGCGCATGGTCTTCATGATGCCGATCGCGTTCGACTCGTGGGCCAGATCCAGGCCGTGGCCGATGCGGTTGGCGCCGGCTACGTTCAGCGCCTGATCGATGTGGAACATCAGCCCTTCCGGCGGCACGTCGCCCAGCGCCAGTTCGCCCGCGTGCAGCGCCAGTTTCACCTCCGGGTACTTGGCTTTCAGGAAGCGGAACATCTGCATGTGCAGCGCGTAGTCGCGCATCGACACGCTGTTACTCTCCTGCCCCACGATGTTCAATCCCACCACCAGCTCATTGTTGCGCGCCGCCTTGAAGCCGGCCACCATCGATGAAAACACTTGCGATGGTCCCAGCAGGCGCAGCACGTAAGCCTGATAACGCATGGTGAACTGCTCGTCGTCGATGCCGGCGTGGGCCTGCTTGATGCGTTCCAGGTAGTCGGCGATGCGGCCGTTGAAGGCGGCGTCGTTGTCCAGCGTGGCGAACCAGCCCTGCAGCACCGCATCGAGTTCCGCATTCGGCTGGGCCTTGGCCTGCTGATCGTACTTCGACACCGCCTTGTCGAAATCGGCATTGACCAGGAATGGCGTGAGCTTGAACATGGTCTCGATGTAGCCGACGTTTTCCAGCACGGCGCGCTTTTTCAACTCCTGCAGGCCTTCGTTGTAGTTGGCATTGGAGACGGCGCCGAAATACAGGAAGGTCTGGAAGAACTGGCGGTCCGGCGGCGGTTGCAGCGCGCCGTGGTTGTCGAAGTCCTTGCTGGACCAGCGCTGCAGCAGTTCGCGGTAAGTGTAATCGTCGGCCAGCACTTCCACCGTGCCCAGGCAGGTGCGCTCGCCGATCGGCTTGGCGCGCTCGGCCGCCACCTGCGCCTTGTCGGCGACGATGCGGTAGGTGGTCTTGTCGACGCAGACGCCCTGCTTGTCCAGCCAGTCGACGTAGGTTTCGGCGTAAATCGAGCCGGAATAATGATGGTGCAGGTCGGCGCCCTTGGGCATCTGCGAAAAGAACAGCGTCAGTCCGGCGGTCTGCGGCGCCCCGGCGATCAGCGCGGCGTAATGACGCGCCGTGGCAGCTTCGTTGGCCTTGGCCTTGCCGGCAACCGGGGGACGGGCCTGCGCGCTCGCGGGGGCGATGGCAGCGGCAAGCAGGGCGATCATCAGGCAGCTGCCTTTTGCGTACATGGGTGATTCCTTATAGGTGGCTTTGGTATGGGCTCGTTCTGATCTATGCGGCGGCGCTTGCCGCGCGCTGGTGCACCTTGACCCCGGCCGCGTAAGTCGCCGCGACCGTGCGGTCGTCGCCCAGGAGCGCCAGCGCGAACAGCAGTTCTTCCAGGTTGTTGCAGTTGCCGGTACGGCGCGCCAGCAGCGGCGTGGCCTTCGGGTCGAGCATGATGAAGTCGGCTTCCGCGCCCGGCGCGAAACTGCCGATCACCCCTTCCAGGTGCATCGCCCGCGCCGCGCCCAGGGTGGCCAGGTAGAACATGCGCACGGCCGGCAGATAACTGCCCTTCAAGCGCGCTACTTTATAGGCTTCATTCATCGTTTGCAACATCGAGAACGAGGTGCCGCCGCCCACATCGGTGGCCAGCGACAGCGGCACGCGGGCCGCGTCGGCCCGGTCGAAGTCGAACAGCCCGCTGCCCAGGAACAGGTTGGAGGTCGGGCAGATCGCCACCGCCGAACCGGTATCGGCCATGCGCGCGAAATCCCGGTCATCGAGGTGAATGCAGTGTCCATACACGGCCCGCTCGCGCATCAGGCCATAGTGGTCGTATACGTCCAGGTAACTGCGCGAATGGGGAAACAGCGACTTGACCCAGGCGCATTCGTCGGTGTTCTCGGACACGTGGGTCTGGATGAAGGTGTCCGGATAGGCCGCCGCCAGTTCGCCCGTGAGCGTCAACTGCTCCTCGGTCGAGGTGGGCGCGAAGCGCGGTGTGATGGCGTACAGCGACCTGCCCCGCTTGTGCCAGCGTTGTATCAGTTCTTCCGTGTCGCGCGCGCCGCTTTCGGCCGTGTCGCGTAAAAAGTCGGGGGCGTTGCGGTCCATGAGCACCTTGCCGGCCACCATACGAAGCCCGCGAGCGCTGCTCGCTTCGAAAAACGCGTCGACCGATTCCTTGTGCACCGTGCAGTAGACCATCGCCGTGGTGGTCCCGCAGCGCAGCAGCTCGTCGAGAAAAAAGTCGGACACTTCGCGCCCGTGGCCCGGATCGTCGAAATGGCGCTCGGTGGGAAAGGTATACGTCTCCAGCCATGGCAGCAGGCCCGGCGCGGGGGACGCGATCATGTCGGTCTGCGGCACGTGCAGATGGGTGTCGATGAAGCCGGGCGTGATCAGCTTGCCGCGGTGATCATGCACGCGGGTGCCGGCGGGCAGCGTGGCGACCAGCTTGTCGTAGTCGCCGGCGGCCTGGATACGGTCGCCGTCGACGATCAACAGGCCGTCTTCATGCCAGGAGATGGCGTCGTCGGAAAATGCGGGGTCGGCGCGAAAGTGCAGCACGCTGGCGCGGTAGGCGGTAAGTGACATCAGAATTCCTGTGCGTCGGCGCGGCCCTGCCAGGCCATCAGCAGCTGCGCGCTGACCGAGGCGGCAATGACGGCGGGCGCCTTGTTGGTGATGCCCGGCAGCCCGATGGGGCAGACCATGGCGCAAATGCGTTGTTCCTGCGCGCCGCGATCACGCAGGCGGTGTTCGAACTGGCGGCGCTTGGTGAGCGATCCGATCAGGCCGAACCAGAATACGTTGTCGCGTGCGAGGATGGCTTCGGTCAGGCGCTGGTCGAGCGCGTGGCTGTGGGTCATGACCAGATAGCTGGCACCGGGCGGGGCCGCAGCCACCAGCGCTTCAGGCGTGTCGGATGCTTCGACGATTACGTTATCGGGGACGGCTGCGGGGAACATGTCGTCGCGCTCGTCGATCCACGTGACGGTGCATGGCAGGTCGGCCAGCGCCCTGACCATGGCCGCGCCCACATGGCCGGCGCCGAACAGCAGCAGATGGTCGCGCGGTGCGCGCACAGCGTCGACGAGCCAGCGGCGCTGGCCGAGCGTCACCACATGGGTGCCGCGCGCGTGCGCCGCGCACGGCGGTACATCGTCGGAGATCGACGACTCGGCGGCGCCATCCAGCGCCACCAGCCGCCAGCCGTCGCGCCGTGCCGACAGCAGCGCCAGATGGGCCGGATCGGCCAGCTCGTAGGCCAGATGCATCACGCCGCCGCAGCACTGGCCCAGCGACGGCCCCAGCGCATAGCGTTCGATGTGGCGCTGCGCGCCGTTGGCCAGCATGGTGCGCGCCATGTCGATGGCTTTGAGTTCCAGGTGGCCGCCGCCGATGGTGCCCTTTACGCTGGCCGCTTCGACCAGTATGCGGGTGCCCGGCTCGCGCGGCGCGGAGCCTTCGACATGCGCCACCGTGACCAGCACGGCGGGCGTTCGGGCCGACCAGTCGGACATCAGATGCTCCCGGCGACCGCGTTGATGGCCTTGAGGATTTCTTCGCTGGTGGCCGGCGCATTCAGCGGCGGGCTGACCTTGTGGCCGCCGGCCGCCGACACCGCATCGCGGATGGCGAAGAACACCGAGAACGGCAGCAACAGAGGCGGCTCGCCCACGGCCTTGGAGCGGTGGATGCTGTCTTCGATGTTGGCATTCTCGAACAGGGCAACGCGAAAGTCTTCCGGACAGTCGGAGATGCCGGGGATCTTGTAGGTGGACGGTGCATGCGTCATCAGCTTGCCGGCGTCGTTCCACCACAGCTGCTCGGTGGTCAGCCAGCCCATGCCCTGAATGAAGGCGCCTTCGACCTGGCCGATATCGATGGCCGGATTGAGCGACTTGCCGGCGTCGTACAGCGCGTCGGCGCGCAGCAGCTTCCATTCGCCGGTGAGCGTATCGACGACGACTTCGGCCACCGCCGCGCCGTAGGCATAGTACGAGAACGGGTTGCCCTGCATGGTTTTGGGGTCCCAGTGCAAGCCGGGCGTGGCATAGAAGCCGTCGGACCACAGCTGCACGCGAGCCAGATAGGCCTTTTGCACAAGAATCGGGAACGGCACGGTGTGTTCGCCCACATGCACATGGTCCGCCGCGAAGCGCACCTGATCCACCTCTCCGCCATACAGCTTCACCGCGTAGGCCGCCAGCCGCTCGCGGATCTGGCGCGCCGCGTCCTGCGCCGCCTTGCCGTTCAAATCCGCCCCGGTGGAGGCCGCAGTGGCCGAGGTGTTCGATACCTTGCTGGTGTCGGTGGCGGTGGCGCGCACGTGGTCCATATCGACGCCCAGTTCGTGCGCCACCACCTGCATCACCTTGGTGTTGATGCCCTGCCCCATCTCGGTGCCGCCATGGTTGACAATCACCGAGCCGTCCACGTACACGTGCACCAGCGCGCCGGCCTGGTTCAGGTGCGTGACGTTAAAGGCGATGCCGAACTTGACGGGCGTGAGCGCCAGCCCTTTTTTCAGCAACGGACTGGTGGCGTTGAACGCGTCGATGGCGGCGCGGCGCGCGCGGTACTCGCTGGTTTGTTCCAGCTCCGCCGTCAACGCGTGGATCACATTGTCGCGCACCACCTGACCGTACGGGGTGACGTTGTCGCGCTTCGAACCTTCACCTGTGCCGTAGAAGTTCAGCCGGCGGATATCGAGCGCGTCGCGCCCCAGCGTACGGGCGATATCGTCGATGACGTATTCGATGGCGATGGCGCCCTGCGGCCCGCCGAAGCCGCGGAAGGCGGTATTGGACTGGGTGTTGGTCTTGCCGCAGGCGGCGCGGATGTCCACGTCCGACAGATAATAGGTGTTATCGAAGTGGCAGACGGCGCGCGTAGCCACGGGGCCGGACAGGTCGGCCGAGTAGCCGGCGCGGGTGACCATGTCGACCTTGGCGGCGAGGATCTTGCCGTCGTCGTCGTAGCCCACTTCGTATTCATAATAGAAGCAGTGGCGCTTGCCGGTGACTAGCATGTCGTCGTCGCGGTCGGCGCGCAGCTTGACCGGGCGCTTGAGCTTCGCCGCCGCGATGCTTGCTGCCGCCGCCCACATGGCCGACTGCGATTCCTTGCCGCCGAAGCCACCGCCCATGCGCCGGCATTCGACCACGATGTGGTGCGAGTGCAGGCCCAGCGCGTGCGCCACCACATGCTGCATTTCGCTGGGGTGCTGGGTGGAGCACTGCACCAGCATGCCGTTGTCTTCTTTCGGGATCGCATAGGCGATCTGGCCTTCGAGGTAAAACTGCTCCTGCCCGCCCACGTACAGCTCGCCCTTGACCGAATGGGGCGCGCGCTCGAACGCGCTCTGGTAGTCGCCGCGCGCCAGGTGCATCGGCGGCAGCACGTACGATTGCGCCGCCTTGGCCGCTTGCGGCGTGAGGATGGCGGGCAGCTCGTCGTAGGTCACTTTGCCCAGCCGCGCGGCGCGGCGCGCGTGGTCGTGGGTATCGGCCACGACGATAAAGATCGGCTGGCCCACGTACATGACGAGACCGTCGGCCAGGATCGGATCGTCGTGGATGATCGGGCCGCAATCGTTGGTGCCGGGGATATCGAGCACCGTCAGCACGGCCACCACGCCGGGGCTGGCGCGCACCGCGTCCAGGTCGATGGCGCTGATGTTGGCGTGCGCTTTGCTCGACAGACCCAGGGCCGCGTGCAACGTGCCCTGCACTTCGCCGATATCGTCGGTGTAGGTGGCCTGCCCCAGTACGTGCAGGCGCGCCGATTCATGCGGGCGGGCCTTGCCGACCGCGCGCCATGTGGCCTGCTGCTGGTCGTTCAGGCCCATCGCGCTTAAGCCGATTTCGTTGGAGCCGACATCGTTCATGCGACGCTCCCGGCAAAGGCGTTGACGGCCTGCTCGCCCAGCGCATCCTGCGCGCGCGTCTCGAACCAGAAACGGCGCAGCAGATTCTGCGCGCTTTGCATGCGGTATTCGTTGGAGGCGCGCATGTCGGACAGGGGCGCGTAGTCCAGCGCCAGCGCAGCCATGGCCTGTTCCAGCAGCGCTTCGGACCATTGCTGCCCGCGCAGCAGCGCTTCAGCCTTGGCGGCTCGTTTGGGAGTAGCCGCCATGCCGCCGAAAGCGATGCGCGCATCCGTAATCACATCGCCATCGAGATCGAACGCAAAGGCCGCGCACACGGCCGAAATATCCTGGTCGAAGCGCTTGGCCAGCTTGTAAGTGCGGAACTGGCGCCCCGCGCGCGGCAGCGGGATGCGCACCGCTTCGATGAACTCCCCGGCCTTCAGATCCTTCTGCTGATAACCCAGATACAAGTCTTCCAGCGCCAGCACGCGCTGCCCAGCCGCGCCATTGATAATCACTTGCGCGCCCAGCGCGATCATCCACGGCATCGAGTCGCCGATGGGCGAGCCGTTGGCGACGTTGCCGCCCAGCGTGCCGGCGTTGCGCACCGGGAGCGAGGCGAAGCGCTGCCACATCTGCTTGAGCTGCGGGTAGTGACCGGCGATGGTGCGGTACGCGTCTTCGAGCGTGACGGCCGCGCCGATCTCGATCATGCCGTCGGCCACGCCGCTGCGCGCCAGCGCGTCGACCTGACCCACATAGATGATGTCGCCCAGTTCGCGCATCTGCTTGGTGATCCACAGGCCCACGTCGGTGGAGCCGGCCAGGATCACGGCGTGCGGCTTGGCCGCGCGCAGGGCGACCAGCTCGGCCAGCGTGCGCGGCGCGTGGAACTGCTGCCCGCCCGCCCCGTAGTCGAACTGCGCTGAGCGCTGCAGGGGCAGCAGCTGGTCCGCCACGGCGGCGCGGTCGAACGTAACCGGCGGCAGTTCGCCCATGCGGCGCGCGGCGGCAATGATGGGCCGGTAGCCGGTACAGCGGCACAGGTTGCCCGACAAGGCGTCGTCGATCTCGGTACGCTCGGGCTGGCGGCCGTCTGCATTCACATACATGCCCCACAGCGACATCACGAAACCCGGCGTGCAAAAGCCGCACTGGGAACCGTGGCATTCGACCAGCGCCTGCTGCACCGGGTGCAGGTCGCCATTGGGCAGGGCCACATCTTCGACCGAGAACAGGGCTTTGCCGTCGAGCGTGGGCAGCAACTGGATGCAGGAATTGACAGCTTTGAGCTGCACCGTGCCATCCTTGAGTTCACCGACAACGACCGTGCAGGCGCCGCAATCGCCTTCGGCGCAGCCTTCCTTGGTGCCGGTGCAATGCAGATCCTCGCGCAGGTGCTGCAGCACGGTGCGCGTGGGCGCGGCGCACTGCAATTCGCGCACGGCGCCCTGGTAAAAGAAGCGGATCGGTTCTGGGCGGATGGGTTCGGTCATGGTAATCAGGTTAACATCGCAGGCGCTGGCAACTATATTGCAACAACTATGTCCGTTATTCGACAATCGATATATGAGGATGGTGCGCGTGCCAGTGCTCGGCGATATCGATGCGGCGCGCGATCCAGACCTTGTCGTGGCCCTGCACATAGTCCAGAAAGCGCGCCAGCGCGGCGGCGCGTGCGGGGCGGCCGATGATGCGGCAGTGCAGCCCCACCGACAGCATCTTGGGCTGGTTCTGCCCGGCCGGGTCGCCTTCGGCGTACAGCACGTCGAACGCATCCTTTAGATAGTCGAAGAACTGGGTCCCGGAGTTGAAGCCCTGCGGCGCGGCGAAGCGCATGTCGTTGGTGTCCAGCGTGTACGGCACGATCAGCTGGGGCTTGATCACGCGCGCCCCGTCGGCGCCGCTGGTTTCGATATGCTGCCAGAACGGCAGGTCGTCGCCATAGTGGTCGGCGTCGTAGCGAAAGCCGCCGTGCTCGGCCACCAGCCGGCGCGTGTTGGGCGAGTCGCGCCCCGTGTACCAGCCCTGCGGCGCGCTGCCGGTCAGGTCGCGGATGATCTGCACCGCTTCGGCCATGTGGGCCCGTTCGGTGTCTTCGTCGATGTTCTGGTACGAGATCCACTTCAGGCCGTGGCAGGCGATTTCGTGGCCCAGCTGGCGGAACGCGGCTACCGCTTCCGGGTTGCGCTTGAGCGCCATCGAGACGCCGAACACCGTCAGCGGCAGCTTGCGCTCCTCGAACAGGCGCAGCACGCGCCACAGGCCGGCGCGCGAGCCATATTCGTACAGCGACTCCATGCTCATGTGGCGCATGGGGAAGGCTTGCGCGCCGATGATTTCGGACAGGAAGGTCTCGGACGCGGGGTCGCCGTGCAGCACGTTGTTCTCGCCGCCCTCTTCGTAGTTGAGCACGAACTGCAGCGCGATGCGGGCCTGGCCCGGCCACTGGGCGTGCGGGGGCGTGCGGCCGTAGCCGATCATGTCGCGCGGGTAATCGTCGCGGGAGGTAGTGTCGTAGAGTGTCATGGGTGGAAACACAGTCAATGGTATATCTTGCATCATATAGCGAGTGGTCGTCGCCGGTGTGATAATGGTTTCATGATTTTCTCAGCAACCGAAAGCAGCCATGGCCAAACTTAGTACCCACGTTCTCGACACCGCCCACGGCCGCCCCGGCGCCGGCGTGCAGGTGGAGCTGTACGCCATCGACGGCGCCGGCCGCATCTTGCTTACCACCGATACCACCAATGCCGACGGGCGCTGCGCCACGCCGCTGCTCGAAGGCGATGCGCTGCGCGCCGGCCGCTACGAGCTGGTCTTTGCTGCCGGCGATTATTTTGCCGCGCAGGGCGTGGCGCTGCCCGATCCCCCATTCATCGACAAGGTCGTACTGGCCTTCGGCATTGCCGACCCCAGCCAGAACTATCACGTGCCGCTGGTGGTCACGCCATGGTCGTACTCGACCTACCGGGGCAGCTAGTTCGGTACCTAGTGCGGCCCCAGCATAGCCAAAAGCAACAGCACTGTGCGATCAGAACGCTGTTGCCGCCGAAAACTGTGTATTCTTGAGCTGTTCCATCTGGAGAGCTCATGGCCCTACACATCGTTCACTTTATCGGCCCCATCAATCACGGTTCGGCCTGCACCGTCCGCAACCTCTGTCTGCAGGCGCTGCAAAACGGCGCCACCGAGATCGAGCTGCACCTGTCCACCGAGGGTGGCAACATGACGGCGGGCTTCGCGCTGTACTTCTTCCTCAAGTCGCTGCCCATTCCGCTGACCACGCACAATGTGGGCAGCGTCGAGTCGGTCGGCGTGGTGATTTTCCTGGCCGGCCAGAAGCGCCGCGCCTGCCCCGGCACCCGGTTCCTGATCCATCCGCTGCACTGGGGCTTCGGCAACCTGGTCGCGGCCGACCATTCGCGCGTGAGCGAGTGGCGCGACTGCCTCGATTTCGACGCCGAGCGCTACGCCCGCATCTTCGAGGAAGCCACGCTGGCGGCCGGCGCGCAATGCGACGTGCGCACCAACCTGTTCGGCAACGCCCGCATCTACGACGCCGAGCAGGCCTGCGCGGCCGGCATCGCGCACGAGGCGGTGCAGGCCCGCTTGCCAGCGGCCGGCGAGACGTCGCACTGGTGGAATGGCTAACGTGTGCCAAAGAACGGCCCAGGAACGGCGGTTGAATCGTCCGCTTCCAGGCCGCTGCTATGGTGACATCCTTGCATGGAATGGCGTGTTGACATAGAATTCACAGCTCTGCGGTTGCCAGTCTGGCGGCCCTCCCACGCAAGTTTCCTTACGGTGAGCCTTGGATACCGTACCACTCTGGGCGCTGGTCGCCGCGCTCATCTGCCTGTTAGTCGCTTCCGCCTTCTTTGCCATGGCCGAAACGGCGCTGATGTCCGCCAACAAGTACCGCCTGCGCAATCTGGCCAAACGGGGCCACCGCGGCGCCATCACCACCTTGTGGCTGCTCGACCGCACCGACAAGCTGCTGTCGCTGATCCTGATCGCCAACACCCTCATCAATGCCGCCGCCACCGCGTTGGCCACCGCCATTGCCATCCTGACGTTCGGCTACCAGGAGAGCGTGATCGCCATGGCGATCGTCGGCGTGGCGTTTTTGCTCATCGTGTTTGCCGAAATCACCCCGAAGTTCATCGGCGCAGCCTATCCGGAAACGATTTCCCTGGTCGCCAGCACCTTGCTCAAGCCGCTGATGGCCGTGTCCAAGCCCTTGATCTGGTTCGTCAATATTTTCGTGGGCATGGTGCTCAAGCTGGTGCGCGCGCGGCCCGACCCGGCGATCCAGTCGCAGCGGGTGTCGCCCGAAGAATTACGCGCCATCGTGCTTGAAGGCGGCAACTTCATTCCGCAGAAGCATAAGAGCATCCTGCTCAATCTGTTCGACCTGGAAACCATTTCCGTCGACGACATCATGACGCCCCGTGCGCAGATCGAAGCGCTCAATCTGGCCGTGCCCGTGGAAGAGATCAAGAGTCAGCTGACCACGTGCTATCACAACAAGCTGCCCGTGTACCAGGGCGAGATCAACCAGATCCTCGGCATTTTGCACGTGCGTCACGCGGTGGCGCTGCTCAATGAAGAAGACGAACTGACCATCGAGCACTTCCGCGAGCTGCTGACGCCGCCGTATTACATCCCGCAGGACACCAGCGTGTTTACCCAGCTGCAGTACTTTCAGGAGAAGAAAGAACGGCTGGGAATCATTGTGGACGAGTATGGAGAAGTGCAAGGCTTGGTGACCTTGGACGATATCATTGAGGAAATGATCGGTGAGTTTACGACAACCATGCCGGGTGCGGCGCGGGGCGACAGTTTAGGCTGGGATGCGCGCGGTGAGTGCCTGCTGGAAGGCGCGGCGCCACTCCGTGATATCAACAAGAAGCTCGGGCTGAATTTTCCGCTGGACGGGCCGAAGACGCTCAATGGTCTGCTGCTGGAGCAGTTGCAGGAGATTCCCGAGGCGCCCATTGCGCTCAAGATCGGGCCGGTGGTGATCGAGGTGGTGCAGGTAAAAAACCAGGCCATCAAGGTGGCCAAGCTGGTGCGGCCGGTGGCTGGCGCAACGGGCGAGCGGCGCGTGCGCACGCCCGCCGGGGCGGTGGAGCGGAATCTATAGGGTGGCAACGATGCCGCACGGTGCGGCAATGCTAAGCTAAGGTGCGATCGGAGCCGGCACTTTCCGCAATACCCCCCCCGATGTTAATGTGCGCGAATGATGTTCGTGGTGCGCGATTTCCGATACCCGATACCCTCCGCTATCAATCCGGCACACTTCTTCTTTACCGACCAACCGGTAAACGCCCCACCCCGATAGCATTTCGTCTACGTGGTATTCCCGCCTCCTTCAAAGCAACTTCTCTTTACAAATTTGATGCCTGAGAGCATCATTCAAGGTAGCCCGCCGTGGGACTGTCGCGGTGTCTTGCCTGTTGTTCCGCTTATCTGAATCGTGCACCTCTATGGCCGCTGTCCTCCCCAACTCCGCTTCAGGCACGCCGCTGCCCGGCCTGGCGCGGGCGTTGGTGCAGGCTAATCGCCTGACGATCCAGCAAATCGACACGCTGATCAAGAAGTCGGTGGCCGACAAACTGCCCTTCATCGACACCCTGCTCGCCAGCGGCACCATCGACGCCGGCACCCTGGCCGCGTTCTGCGCCGATACCTTCGGCTACCCACTGATGGACCTGGCCAGCTTCAACATGAACATGCTGCCGCCGAATGTGATCGACGGCAAGCTGATGCAGGGACAGCGCGTCATCGCCCTGGCCAAACGGGGCAATAAAATGTCGGTGGCCATTTCCGACCCCACCAACACCCAGGCGCTGGACCAGATCAAGTTTCAGAGCGAAGCGTCGGTCGAGCCGGTGATCGTCGCCCACGACGTGCTGCTGGCCCTGCTGGCGCGGCTGCACAAGAGCGCCGAGGACAACATCAACGAGATGGTGGCCGACCAGGAGGACATCCAGTTCGCCGAGGAAGAGGCGCCCGCCACCATCATCGACCAGGGCGCCAACGAGATCGAAGACGCGCCCATCGTCAAGTTCCTCAACAAGATCCTGATGGATGCGGTCAACCTGGGCGCCTCGGACATCCACTTCGAGCCGTTCGAAAAGTTTTACCGCATCCGCCTGCGCGTGGACGGCGTGCTGCGCGAACACGCCCAGCCGCCCATCACCATCCGCGACAAGCTGGTCTCGCGCATCAAGGTGCTGGCCAAGCTGGACATTTCCGAAAAGCGCGTGCCGCAGGACGGCCGCATGCGCCTGATCCTGTCGCCCGTCAAGACCATCGACTTCCGCGTCTCGACCCTGCCGACCCTGTTCGGCGAAAAGACCGTGATGCGGATTCTGGACGCGACCCAGGCGCAAATGGGTATCGACGCGCTGGGCTATGACCCGGACCAGAAAGAGCTGCTGATGGACGCCATTCAGCGCCCCTACGGCATGGTGCTGGTGACCGGCCCGACCGGCTCGGGCAAGACGGTGTCGCTGTACACCTGCCTGAACGTGATCAACAAGCCCGGCATTAACATTTCCACAGCCGAGGACCCGGCCGAGATCAACCTGCCGGGCGTGAACCAGGTCAACGTCAACGACAAGGCCGGGCTGACTTTTCCGGTGGCCCTGAAATCGTTCCTGCGCCAGGATCCGGACATCATCATGGTCGGCGAAATCCGCGACCTGGAGACGGCCGACATCGCCATCAAGGCGGCGCAGACGGGCCACATGGTGTTCTCCACTTTGCACACCAACGACGCGCCGTCGACCTTGACGCGCCTGATGAACATGGGCGTGGCGCCCTTCAACATCGCCTCGTCGGTCATCATGATCACGGCGCAGCGCCTGGCGCGCCGCCTGTGCACCTGCAAGAAGCCGCTCGAGACCAGCCGCGAAATTCTGCTGGCGGCCGGCTTCAAGGCCGACGAACTGGAAGGCGACTGGAAGCCGTACGGGCCGGTCGGCTGCGAACGCTGCCTGGGCGGCGGCTACAAGGGCCGCGTGGGTATCTATCAGATCATGCCGATCACGCCGGCCATCGAAAAAATCATCCTGGCCCACGGCAACGCCATGGAAATTGCCACCCAGTCCGAGCTGGAAGGCGTCAAGTCGCTGCGCCGTTCCGGCCTGATGAAGGTCAAGCAGGGGCTGACCAGCCTGGAAGAAGTGCTCGGCTGCACCAACGAATAGGAAAATTATGGCTACCTCCATCAAAGCCGCCGGCGGCGTCAAGGAATCGGTGTACGCCTGGGAAGGCAAAGACAAATCCGGCAAGACTGTGCGCGGCGAACTGCGTGCCGGCGGAGAAGCCATCGTCAATGTGACCTTGCGCCGTCAAGGCGTGATGGTTACCAAGGTCAAGAAAAAGGTGTACCGCAGCGGCAAGAAGATCACCGACAAGGACATCTCGATGTTCACGCGCCAGCTGGCCACGATGATGAAGGCCGGCGTGCCCCTGCTGCAGTCGTTCGACATCGTCAGCAAGGGCCACGCCAATCCGTCGATGGCCAAGCTGATCCTGGACCTGCGCAGCGACATCGAGACCGGCACCAGCCTGAACAACGCTTTCCGCAAGTATCCGCTGTACTTCGACGCCCTGTTCTGCAACCTGGTCGGCGCCGGCGAGCAAGCCGGTATTCTGGAAGACCTGCTCACGCGCCTGGCGATCTACAAGGAAAAGACGCTGGCCATCAAGAGCAAGATCAAGTCGGCATTGATGTATCCGGTGTCGATTCTGGCCATCGCGTTCATCGTCACGGCCGTGATCATGATCTGGGTGGTGCCGGCGTTTAAGTCGGTGTTTTCCAGCTTCGGCGCCAACCTGCCCGCGCCGACAGTGTTCGTGATGAACATTTCTGAATTCTTCGTGGCGTACTGGTGGGCCATCTTCGGCTCGATCTTCGGCAGCGTCTATTTTTTCTTCCAGACCTGGCGCCGCTCGGCCAAGATGCAGCGCTTCATGGACCTGGCCTTGCTCAAGGCGCCGATTTTCGGCACCGTGATCCGCAAGGCCGCCATTGCCCGCTGGACCCGCACCCTGGCCACCATGTTCGCCGCCGGCGTGCCGCTGGTCGAAGCGCTTGACTCGGTGGGCGGCGCCGCGGGCAACGCGCTGTACATGGATGCGACCAAGAAAATTCAGAATGAAGTGAGCACCGGCACCAGCCTGACGGTCGCCATGCAGAACGCCAACGTGTTCCCGCCGATCGTCACGCAGATGGTCGCCATCGGCGAAGAATCGGGCGCGCTCGATTCCATGCTGGGCAAGGTGGCCGGGTTCTTCGAGGATGAGGTCGATGAGGCCGTCGGCGCGCTGGCGTCGCTGATGGAGCCGCTGATCATGGTGATCCTGGGCGTGCTGATCGGCGGCCTGGTGGTGGCGATGTATCTGCCGATTTTCAAGCTGGGTTCGGTGGTGTAGCGGGGTGCCGGCGCATCCTGACCATTGACGCGCGCCGCTCTGCATGGCGCATGCGATGGAATGCACTGCCATCAGCGAATGCCACACGCAGATCTGATAGGTCGGAATTGCCCAAGTGCAGTGCTAGCATGGTCTGCACCCAACCGGGCTACTCTTCGAGGAAATTCCATGTCCTTTCTTCCCGTGGTGCGCCGTATGGCAGGCGTCATGCCGCTTGCCCTTTCCTTCGCCCTTGCCGCGCCCAGCGCCTGCGCCGCCGACAAGTTCGTCACCAAGCCCGAAGCCGAAGCCATGGTCACCAAGGCCGTGGCCGCCATCAAAACCAACGGCAAGGAAAAAACCTTCGAGCAGATCAACCGCAAGGATGGCCCGTTCACCGACCGCGATCTGTACATCACCGTCTACGGCCTGGACGGCGTGGTGCGCGCCCATGGCGCCAATCTGAAGATGATCAGCAAGAATATGATCGACGTTACCGACCCGGATGGCAAAGCCTTCGTGAAGGAACGCGTGGAAATGGCCAGAAAAAAGTCGGCATTCTGGCAGGAATACAAGTTCACCAATCCGGTCAGTAAAAAAACCGAACCGAAAGCCATGTACTGCCAGCCCCACGACGATATGGTGGTGTGCGGCGGGGTCTACGTGAAGTAAGCGCCGGCAGCGCCGGCTACTCCGGCGCGCCGAACGCCACCAGCGCGCTGCCCTGGTCGTCGCGCTCGTGCACCTTGAAGACGAAGCAGATATTGCCGTCCGACGAGGTCACGTCCATGGTGCCGCCGTGCGAGCTGGCGATCTGCGACACGATGTACAGCCCCAGCCCCAACCCGTCGTGCGAGGCTGTCGCCGACGAGCGCCAGAATGGCTTGAACAGCTGCCCGATCACTTCCGGCGCCAGCTGCGCGCCGCGGTTGGTCACCGACAGGCTGAACAAGCCGCTGGCCGAGGCCACCGTCACGTACACGGGCGCGCCGGCGTCGCCGTGCACGATGGCGTTCTTGAGCAAGTTGGACAGCAGCTGCGACAGGCGCGCCAGGTCGCACAGCAGCCCCGTGTCGGGCTGCAGCTCGGCCACGATCTCCTGCTGCGGATACAGTTCGCGCAGTTCGTCGATCACCTGGTTCAGCGCCCCGTTCACGCTGCGTTCATAGCGCATGGTCAGCGACAGCCCGGCGCCCATGCGCCCGCGCGTAAAATCCACCACGTCGTCGACCAGCGCGGTCATGCGCCCCACGCTGCGCTGCATGCGCTGCAGCAGCGGCACGGCGCCCGGATCGGGATGCTTCATGCCCAGCAGCTGAATGCCGGTCTGGATCACGCCCAGCGGCGTGCGCAGGTCGTGGCCCAGCACGGCAATGAACTGCTCGCGCAGCTCGGACGTTTCACGCTCCGACAGCAGCGCGTTCTGGGCATCGGCATGGGCCTGCTCGCGCTCGAGCTGGTGCGAGATCAGCTCGGCGAACAATTGCAACGTGGCCATGGTCGAGCCGGACGACAGCGGTTTCGGCTCCGGATCGAGTCCGCACAGGGTGCCGAAGTAGGCGCCGTCGCGGCGGAAGATGGGGATCGAAAAATAGCTGTCGAAGCCGTACATACGGGGCGTGTGGTGATCGCGGTATTTCTCGCTCTGGCGCACGCTGTCGATGACGATGGCTTCGCCGAAACAGCGCACCTCTTCGCACAGCGTGGTTTTCACGTCCAGCGGATCGCCCACCTTCAGGCCGAAGCCCAGGTTGTCGAGCACCGCGCAGGTGGTCCACGAATCGGGCGTGACGTGGGCGATGGCGACGAAGCCCAGACCGGTCGTGGCGGCCACCGTTTCCAGAATACGGGGCACCGCGCTGATGGTCTGGACTTCGTTGACGTAGGTGGGGAAATTGTCTGCCATTACCGGTTCCGTAGGCCTCGCCCAATCGCCTATTTTATCATTGCGCCAGCAACGCGGGCGCCGCTTGCGCCGCCCGGCCAGCCGCGCACCCTTGCGCCGCGTATCATCCGCAAGCGCCCGGCAGCATCAGGAGGCGCCCAGCACCATCGGGTCGGGCGCATGATTGCCATCCTGACGCGCGCTCTTACGCAGATGGGTCAGGCGCGAACGCGCCAGATTGGCCACCGTCTGCGCCAGCAGGTGCGGCAGGATCGGCTTGACCACATACGCCTGAAATCCCGCATCGAGCGCGCGCTGGCGGTCCTGCGGGCGGGTGAACGCCGAGATCGCGGCGGCCGGCAGCTGCCCCGCGTCGAGGCTCAGGCGCTGGCGCACTTCGGCCATCAGGTCGTAGCCATTCATGTCCGGCATGCTGATGTCGCTGACCAGCACGTGCGGGCAACTCTCGTGCAGACGCGCCAGCGCCAGCGCCGCCGAGCTGGCCGTGACCACCTGCGCGCCGCATTCGGCCAGCAGGCGGCGACTCAGCTCCAGCACATCGGCATGGTCGTCCACCAGCAGCACCGAAATGCCCGACAAATCGATCTCGCCCACGCCATCGTCTTCCAGCAGACGCACCACCGGCTCCAGGAACGCATCGGCTTCGATCAGCTCGGACAGCGCCGGCGCCAGCGCTTGCAACGGCGCCAGCGCCGCCGCCGCCGGCAGCACCACGGTGAACGTGGCGCCCTGGTTCACCCCCGGGCTGGTGCCGCAGGCCACGCCGCCGTGCAGTTCCACCAGCTGCTTGACGATCGACAGCCCCAGTCCCAACCCGCCATGCACGCGTGCGGCCCTGCCGTCGGCCTGGCTGAAACGGTCGAACAGAAACGGCAGGAAGCGCGGATCGATGCCCTCGCCCGTGTCGCTCACGGCAATCTGCACGGCACCCCCGGCCAGCACCGTGGTGGTAATGGTGATGGCGCCGCCGGCCGGCGTGAACTTGAGCGCATTGCTCATCAGGTTGGCGAACACCTGCTGCAAGCGCACCGGGTCGCCGAAGGCGTAATCCGGCGCCACCTGGCCGAGCGCCAGCGCGATCGTCACGCCCTTGACCTTGGCTGCGGGACTCATCATGTCGGCGGCGGCGGCGACCAGGAAATTCAGATCCACCGGTCCGACTTCCATCTTCAGTTTGCCCGCCACGATACGGTTCATGTCGAGCAGATCGTCGATCAGCCTGGCCTGCAGGGCGCCGTTGCGGGCGATGGCGTCGATGCCGCGCTTGGCCACATCGGCGTTGCCGGGCGCGCGCTGCAACACGCTGGCCCAGCCGACGATGGCCGCCAGGGGCGTGCGCAGCTCGTGGCTGAGCGTGGCCAGAAATTCATCCTTGATCAGCGCCACCCGCTCGCTCTCGTTGCGCGCGGCCCGTTCGGCTTCGAGCAGGTGCTGGCGCTGCACTTCGATGTCGCGGCGCGCGGCAATGACTTCATTGGCGATGTTGTGGCGCTCAATGGCGTTTTCCACCGCCCAGGTCAGGCTCTCCGGGCCCAGCCAGGCCTTGCCCACGTAGTCCTGGGCACCGGCGCGCAGGCCGCTGCGCAAGGCATCGTGGCCGTTCGAGCCGGTCAGGATCACCACCGGCAGATGCGGCGCGCCGCCGTCGCCGCGCGGCAGCCTGGCCAGCACGTCGAGCGCGTCGCCGTCGGACAGCTCGAAGTCGAGCACCATGCAGTCGTAGGCAACCGGTCCGGCGCACAGCGCCAGCGCTTCGCTGACCAGGCACGCTTCGCCGAACGAATAGCGCCGGTTCGACCCGTTCAGCAGGGCCGCCTTGGCGTCGGCGCGGTCCAGCGCGTTGTCGTCCACCAGCAAAATGCGCCAGACGCGTTTCAGATCGATGTTCATAGTGGCGTATCCATCGCGGCCAGATTGCGGGGAACCGGCAGGATCACCTGCTGCAGCCAGTAGGAAAACAGCTGCTGCAAGGTGGCCAGCGACTCGTCGTAGCGCACGCTCTTGCCGTGGTAGGCATTGGCGCCGGCGGCGTAAAACGCATTGCGGTCGCGCGGGCTGATGCTGGTGGTGAGCACCACCACCGGCAGCTGCGCATGGCGCGCGTCGCGGCGCGCCTCGTGCAGCAGCACCAGGCCATCCTCGCCCGGCAGGCTGCAGTCGAGCAGCATGAAGGCGAAGGTGCCGGGCGCCGCAGCCGCCAGGCAGGCGCGCGCCTGGTCCACGCTGGCCGCGCGCACCAGCTGCTGGCGCACACCGCCGCGGCGCGCCGCCTCCAGCACGGTGTCGAAGTCCTCGTCGCAGTCCTCCACCACCAGCACCTGGTGGCCGTAGTCGCGCAGCAGGTCATTCATCGGCGGCGATCGCATCCGGACCGGACAGGCTGAAGTAGAACGTGGTGCCGGCGCCGGGCACCGAATCGAACCAGACATGTCCCTGGTGCTGCTCGACCAGCTTCTTGGTAATCGCCAGGCCGGCGCCGCTGCCGCCGCCGTAGGCATCGCGCGCGTGCAGGCGCTTGAACATCATGAAGACGCGTTCGCGATGACGCTCTTCGATACCGATGCCGTTGTCGCGCACATACAAGACCGGCCCCGCACCCAGCCTGACAGCTGGCGCGGCGCCCGGCGGCAGATCGGCCGCCGCCAGCGCGCCGATCTCGACCCAGCGCTGCGCCATGTCGTTGTACTTGACCGCGTTGGCGATCAGGTTGGCGAACACTTCGCGCACCCGTATGCGGTCGCACGACACGGTCGGCATCAGGCGCGGGATGCGCAGCACGATGCCGCTGTCGATCAGGCGCGCCCCCAGCATGTCGATGGCGTCGCCCACCACCGCGTCCAGCGCCACCGTCTCGCGCTCCAGCGAGAGCCGGCCCACGCGCGAAAAATGCAGCAGCGCGTCCAGCAGGCCATCCATGCGCACCGTCAGGCGCAGCAGCGCGGCGATGCGCTCGCGCGCGGCGGCGTCCGGCGCCTTGCCCGCCAGCGCGTCCTCCATCAGCATGTGCGCATATTTGTGGATGCCGCGCAGCGGCTCCTTCAGGTCGTGCCCGGCCACATAGGCGAAGGCATCGAGTTCCTCGTTGCTGCGCACCAGATCCAGATTGAGGGCGGCGAGTTGCTGGGCGCGCGCGACGACGATGTCGAGCAACAGCAGGCGCAGGTTCTTGGCCGCCTCCACTTCCACCGGCAGCCAGGGCGCGGCGCGCCCGCGCACTTCCTCCTGCCAGATGTCGAAACTCAGGCGCGGCGTCAGGCGCGGCCCGTGCGGCCCGGTGGACGTGGGCTTTTCATACGGATTGCCGCCCCACTTGAAGGTCTGCACCTGCTCCGGGCGGAACCACATCACCCAGTCGCCGCCGGCGCGCTGGGTCAGCGGAAAGGCCAGCACCCCGCTGGCGCTGGCGGCGTAGGCAGCGGCGGCGGGAAACTCCGCCTGCAGCGTGTGCAGCGCCACCACGGCGCGCCCGTCGGACAGGCCGGCAAAGCGCTCGCCCAGGCTGGCCGCCAGTCCATCCAGCTGCGCCACCGTGGGCGTGATGCCGGACGTGGCCCAGCGGCCGTTTTCCAGCACCGCCACGCCGCCCGCGTCGATCCCGTCCAGCAGTCCCGGGGTGAGCGCGCCGAAGTTGCCATCGGCCAGCGCCTGGGTCAGCACGGCCAGATGCGCCGCTTCCAGGCGCAGGCGGTATTCCAGGTGCTCGCGCTTTTCGGCCGAGGCGATTTCCAGCGACGTGATCTGGCCGAGGAATTCGGCGGCGGCGCGCAGCGGGAACGGCAGCGCGATGGGGGTGTAGTGGTGGCAGGCGATCAGGCCCCACAGCGCGCCATCGCGCAGGATCGGCATCGTCATGGTCGCTGCCACGCCCATGTTGCGCAGGTAGTCGGTGTACATGACCGAGGCGCCGCGCAAGGCGCAATAGGTCATGTCGAGCGGGCGGCCCGTGTCGGGATTGAGCAGCGGGACGATTTCGCTCAGGGCGCCATTGGCGTCGGGCAGCGGGCGCACGCCGATGCGCTTGAAGATTTCGCGCGCCGGCTTGGGGATATCGCTGGCCGGGTAGCGCAGGCCCAGCCAGGATTCCAGCCCATCGCGATGCGAGTCGGCCACCACTTCGCCCGTGTCGTCGGCGTGGAAGCGGTACACCATCACCCGGTCCAGCTGCAGCGTGCGGCGCACCTCGCGCGCGGCGATGGCGCAGAATTCGGCCAGCGACTGCGCCGCCTTCAGGCGCACCAGCGTGGTCTTGACCATGCCGTAGTAGGCGGCGTCGCCGACTGGTGCGGCCGCCGTGGCGCCGGCGCTGTTGCTGTCGCCGGTGCTGGCGCTGTCGCCGGCAATACGCGCGCTGGCCGGTTCCAGTTCGACGATGACCACGCCGTCGGAACGGTGCACGCAGAAGTCCAGCGGCCCGGCCGCGCCGCCCTGGCCGTGTAGCGGTGCGCTGAGCGCGTACACGGGATTGCAGTCGAGCGACTCGGTGCGCACGATGTCGGCGATGCGCTGAGCGGCAGCGTGGCCGACGGCGTGGACCAGAGGCTGCCCCAGCACGCTGGCGAGCGCGCAACCGGTCCAGGCGGCCCAGTTTTCGCTCACCTGCATGACGGCCAGGTCGTGCGGGCGCAGCGCCAGCAACAGGCCATGGGCCTGGATGCAGCCGGGCGTCTGCACCGGCTCGTCGTCGCAATTGGACAGCGATACGCCGTGGCGCATGATGCTGTAGGGGTATGGGAGGTCGCGATCGTTCATGGTATCGAATAAACCGTACAAGTGGGACTAGGGAAGCACTTCCTGGCTGGTGCGAGGCATCAGCGCAGATCTGTCTCGGCACCGCGACGGCCGCTTCGATAGCGGTCAATTTGATGTGACCTGTATTCTTATACAGCATTTGCGCGGTAAATGCAGCAAAGGGTCGCTGCGCGCTCGCCGCAGCGTGCCGATTGACCACTTATAATCGAAACACAACCACCATCCGGGCCCTCCATGCACCATAACATCAGCCTGATCACCACCATTGCCGCCGCCCTCGGGTTTGGCCTCCTGTTTGGCATGCTGGCCGTGCGCTTGCGCCTGCCGGCACTGGTCGGCTATCTCGCCGCCGGCATCATGATCGGCCCGGCCACACCCGGCTTCGTGGCCGATGTGGCGCTGGCCAGCCAACTGGCCGAAATCGGCGTGATGCTGCTCATGTTCGGCGTCGGCCTGCACTTTTCCATCGACGACCTGATGGAAGTGCGCGGCATCGCCCTGCCCGGCGCGGTGCTGCAGATCGGCGTGGCCACGGCCATGGGCGTGGGGCTGGCGCACCTGTGGGGCTGGACCCTGGGCGCCGGCCTGGTATTCGGCCTGGCGCTGTCGGTGGCCAGCACGGTGGTGCTGCTGCGCGCGCTGGAAGACCGCGGCGCCCTCGGCTCGCTCAATGGCCGCATCGCCGTCGGCTGGCTGGTGGTGGAAGATTTGGTCACGGTGCTGATGCTGGTGATGCTGCCGGCACTGGCGCCGTCCCTGGGCGGCAAGGGTGCGGTCGAAGGCGGCAACCTGTGGCTGTCGCTGGCCGCCACGCTGGGCCAGGTGGCCGCGTTCGTGGTGTTCATGCTGGTGGTCGGCCGCAAGCTGTTCCCGTGGTTCCTGTGGAAGGTCGCCAAGACCAATTCGCGCGAACTGTTCACGCTGGCCGTGGTGGCAACCGCGGTCGGCATCGCTTACGGCTCGTCGGAACTGTTCGGCGTGTCGTTCGCGCTGGGCGCTTTCTTTGCCGGCATGGTGCTGCGCGAGTCGCCCCTGTCGCACCGCGCGGCCGAAGAATCGCTGCCCCTGCGCGACGCGTTTTCGGTGCTGTTCTTCGTCTCGGTCGGCATGCTGTTCGACCCGATGATTTTGATGGAAAGCCCGCTGCGCGTGCTAATGGTGGTGGCCGTCATCATGTTCGGCAAATCGATCGCCGCATTTGTGCTGGTGGTGGCGCTGCGCTATCCGATCAAGACGGCGGCCACCGTCTCGGCCAGCTTGGCGCAGATCGGCGAGTTCTCGTTCATCCTGGCGGCCATGGGCATGTCGCTGGGGCTGATGCCGGCCGAGGGGCAGAACCTGATCCTGGCCGGGGCCATCGTGTCGATCGCGCTCAATCCCCTGCTGTTCAAGCTGGTCGATCCCCTGCAAAACTGGCTGAGCAAGAATCCCGAGCTGGCGCGCAAGCTGTCGCTGCCGCTCGATCCGCTGGCCGAACTGCCGATGACGGTGCCGCACGAGCGCCTGTCCGGCCAGGTGGTGCTGGTCGGCTACGGCCGCGTGGGGCGCATGATCGGCGAGGCGCTGAGCGCGCAGGGCGTGCACTTCGTGGTGGCCGAGCAGAACCGCGAGCTGGTCGACCAGCTGCGTAAGCGCGACATCGCCGCCGTGGCCGGCAATGCGGCCGAGCCATCAGTGCTGATCCAGGCTCACATCGCGCACGCCCGCCTGCTCGTCATCGCCACCCCGGACAGCTTCAATGTGCGCGCCATGGTCGAGACGGCCAAGGCGCTCAATCCGGCCATCCAGATCCTGATCCGCACCCACAGCGAGCAGGAAGCGGCGCTGCTGCACAGCGACACCGGCGGCAAGGTGTTTTATGGCGAGCAGGAGCTGGCGCTGAATATGACCGAGCACATCTTGGGGCAGCTCAAGCCGGTGCCGGCCCACTAGCGAAACCGAAACGCCACAAGTTGTTGAAGTGGGCGAACAATGCCGTGTACGATAGCTGTTCGCCCACTACGCTCTGATGCCATGACCACCAATTCCCCTTCCTGCCTGCGCCACGTCGTCCTGTTCGCCTTCAAAAATACCGCCACCGCCGACGAAGTCGCGTCCATCGTCAGCCAGTTCGGCACGCTCAAAAGCGCCATTCCCGGCATCGTCTCGTATGAATGGGGCACCAACGTCAGCCCCGAAGGCTTGAACGACGGCCTTACCCATTGCTTCACGCTGACCTTTGCCAGCAACCAGGACCGCGATGCCTACCTGGTTCATCCGGCGCACCAGCAATTTGTCGACGTGCTGCTGCCGCGCCTGGAACGCTCGGTGGTGGTGGACTACTGGACCCAGTAACAGGGATGAGGCGGCGTAGCCCGGGGGGAATACCACATCGGTGATGCGAATAGCGCAAACTGATTTTGCGGCAAGCACGAAACCGCCTAGAATATGTTGTCGCAGAGAACTGCACCCCTATCACCCCACGGAGCCGTATGCCGCCTGAAACTCTTTTGTTCGCCGCCCCGGGCAATCTGGCCGCCGCCCTGGCCGCCGGCTTGTTTGGTTTGCTGATCGGCAGTTTCCTGAATGTGGTGATTTACCGCATCCCCAAGATGATGCAGCGCGAGTCGGACAATTACGTCGCCCACGAAAGTGGCAAAGACTTGCCGCACACCGACACCTTCAACCTGATGGTGCCGCGCTCGGCCTGCCCCTGCTGCGGGCACCAGATCACGGCGCTGGAGAACATTCCCGTCATCAGTTACCTGGCGCTGCGCGGCAGATGCAGCAAGTGCAAGGCCCCCATCTCGCCGCGTTATCCGCTGATCGAACTGGCCACCGCGGCCCTGTCGGCGCTGCTGATCTGGAAGTTCGGCAGCGGCTGGGCCGGGCTGGCCACGCTGGCCTTCGGCTACGCGCTGATCGCCATGACGGCCATCGACTTCGACACTCAGCTGCTGCCCGACGACCTGACCTATCCCCTGCTCTGGCTGGGTTTGCTGGTCAACCTGAACGGCACCTTCGTGCCGCTGCAGGACGCCGTCATCGGCGCGGCCGCCGGGTATCTGGCGCTGTGGTCGATCTACTGGCTGTTCAAGCTGGCCACCGGCAAGGAAGGCATGGGCTACGGCGACTTCAAGCTGCTGGCAGCGCTGGGCGCCTGGCTGGGCTGGGCCATGCTGCCGACCATCATCCTGCTCTCGTCGGTGGTGGGCGCGGTGGTGGGCATCACCCTGATCGTGGTGGCCAAGCGCGGGCGCGGCAAACCGATGCCGTTCGGGCCGTACCTGGCGGCCGCCGGCCTGATCGCGCTGCTGTATGGCGAGCCGATCTCGCGCTTTACCCAGTCGTTCGTCGTCTGATGGCCGGCGCGCGCCGCTTTACGGTGGGGCTGACCGGCGGCATCGGCTGCGGCAAGAGCACCGTGGCCGACATGTTCGCCGCACTCGGCGCAAGCATTGTCGACACCGACCTGATCGCCCACGCGCTGACGGCCCCCGGGGGGCCGGCCATGCCGGCCATCGTGGCCGCCTTCGGCCCGGAGTTCGCCACGCCCGACGGCGCGCTCGACCGGGCGCGCATGCGTGCACTGGTGTTTTCCGACCCGCCGGCCAAGGCGCGCCTGGAAGCGATCCTGCATCCGGCCATCCGCGCCGGCGCCGAGCAAGCCGCCGCCGCGGCCACCGGTCCCTATGTAATCATGGTGGTGCCGCTGCTGATCGAATCGGGCAGCTGGCGCGAGCGGGTCGAACGCGTGCTGGCCATCGACTGCCTGGAAGCGACCCAGATCGCCCGCGTCATGGCGCGCAACAATCTCAGCCAGGAACAAGTTCTGGCCATCATGGCGGCCCAGGTGCCGCGCGCCGTACGCCTGGCCGCGGCCGACGACGTCATTACGAACGAGGACGGATTGGAGGCGTTACGGCCCCAAGTTTCGTTCCTGCATGGCATTTACCTTGCTAATTTGACCTGAATGGCACGATTACCAAGGCAGCGTTTGTATTTTTGCTTCTCTTGGTTCAGAATCACGGGGATTCCACTCCAGTCAACATTAAAGGGATGTCATTTTGATCGTCTACGAATACCCTTTCAACGAGCGCATACGCACGTTGTTACGGCTGGAAGACCTGTATGAGAAGTTCAAGTTCTTCGTCCAACAAGAACATGCGATGCAACACCACGTCGCCCTGGCCACCATCTTCGACATGCTGGAAGTAGCCGGACGCGCCGATTTGAAATCCGATCTGCTCCAAGAATTAGAACGCCAGAAACAAAGCCTGCTCAGTTACCGCTCCAATCCCAACGTGGCCGCCGAGATGCTCGACGCCGTGCTCAACGAACTGGAAACCGTCAGCGGCGCGCTGGCCGGCGCCCAAGGCAAGACCGGTCAGAACGTGCGCGACAATGAATGGCTGATGAGTATCCGCGGCCGCACCATCATCCCGGGCGGCGCCTGCGAATTCGATCTGCCCTCCTACTACGCCTGGCAGAAACGCCCGGCCGACCAGCGCTTCGCCGACATCGTTACCTGGTTCGCGCCGCTGGCGCCCCTGTTCGACGCGCTGGCACTGGTGCTGCGCCTGCTGCGCGACTCGGGCGGGCCGGTCAAGATGATTGCCATGGCGGGCAGCTATCAGCAGATGCTGCAAGGAAAAGTCTACCAAATGCTGCGCCTGACGCTCGATGAAGCGCTCGGTGCGATTCCCGAAATCTCTGCCAACAAATACATGTTGTGGGTTCGTTTTACAACGCAAGGCGGCGACTTGAAACCCAAGCCGCTGGAAGACGATGTGCCGTTCGAACTCACGCTGTGCAATTTTTAAGAAGTGAGTCAACGATTATGCCGACCGTAGCCTGCCCCACCTGTGCAAAAAAGGTCGAATGGACCGAGGCCAACAAATACCGGCCGTTCTGTTCCGAGCGCTGCAAGCAGATCGATCTGGGCGCGTGGGCTGAAGAAAAGTATGCGATTCCCGGCGCTGCCGCCGATGATGATGAGTTGTTGCCGGATCAGGATAATCACTAGCGCAGCGGCGCCTCGCGCTATCTTGCTCGAGGGCGTTGCCGACACGTGGCGCAATTCTACCCCCATCCGTAGAGTCGTCATGCCGCACATTGTGCGACCTGACTCCCCGCGAACGCGGGGACCCATGCTGACTATGAGCAGAGGTTCTATGGGTCCCCGCTTTCGCGGGGATGACGGATCGAGATGCAGTGATTGAACTCGCAGCGCGTTATGCACATCCTCCTTCGCAAGGACGGACGCTTATACTGCTACTTGCCGTCGTGGCTGAACCTTAGCTGATCGAGCCACTCCAGCAAGGGAATGGTCGCCGGCAGTAGCGGCGTCACGCCCACCGTCCCCTGCCACGCAAACGCCTGCCCTTCCAGGCTTTGCGGCTCCCCTTCCCATTCCCGGCTGATGTAAAAATGCAGCCGCACGTGCGCGTGTTCGTACACGTGCTCCACGCCGCACCACGGCTCGGCGCTGACGATGCGCACGCCCAGCTCCTCGACGAACTCGCGCTTGAGCGCAGCAAGGATCGCCTCGCCCGGCTCGACTTTACCGCCGGGGAACTCCCAGTAGCCGTCATACGGCTTACCGGCCGGGCGCTGCCCGAGCAGCACGTCGCCGTTCGGCCGCATCAGGATGCCGACGGCGACATCGATCGGCGTGCTCATTCGGCCGCTCATTGATCCATTTTGCCGGCGTGGTCCTTGGCGAACTGCCATGCCACCCGGCCCGAGCGCGAACCGCGCTGCAAGGCCCAACGCAGTGCGTCGCCCTTGGCCGCCTCGATCTGCGCGGCGTTGCAGCCGAAGCTGCCCAGCCAGTGCGCCACGATGTCCAGGTAGTCGTCCTGCTTGAACGGGTAGAACGACAGCCACAGGCCGAAGCGCTCCGACAGCGAGATCTTCTCTTCCACCGTCTCACCGGGATGCAGGTCGCCGTTGGGCTGGTGCGTGTAGCTGGCGTTGTCGCTCATCTTCTCGGGCAGCAGATGGCGGCGGTTGGACGTGGCGTAGATCAGCACATTGTCCGACTGCGCCGAGATGCTGCCGTCCAGCGCCACCTTCAGCGCCTTGTAGCCGACCTCCCCTTCTTCGAACGACAGGTCGTCGCAGAAGATAATGAAGCGCTCGGGCCGGCCGGCGACGATGTCGACGATGTCCTGCAGCTCGGCCAGATCGGCCTTGTCGACTTCGATCAGGCGCAAGCCCTGATCGGCGAACTGGTTCAGGCACGCCTTGATCAGCGACGACTTGCCGGTGCCGCGCGCGCCCGTGAGCAGCACGTTGTTGGCGGGCCGGCCGGCAACGAACTGGCGCGTGTTCTGTTCGATCTGCTGCTTCTGGGTGCCGATGTTATGCAGGTCCGACAGGGCGATGGTCGACGCGTGCGCGACCGGCTGCAGGTAGCTGGCGCCACCTGCGCGCTTGCGCCAGCGGAAGGCGAAGCCGCGCTTCCAGTCCGGCTCGCGCGGATACGCCGGCGGCAGCACCGCTTCCACCCGCGCCAGGAGCGCTTCGGCGCGCAGCAGGAATTGTTCGAGTGGCGTCATGTCAGGAGCGGTAGTCGGCGTTGATGGTCACGTAGTCGTGCGACAGGTCGCACGTCCACACGGTGCCCGTGGCACTGCCGCGCGCCAGCTTGACGCGCACGGTGATCTCGCTCTGCTTCATGACGCGCTGGCCGTCTTCTTCCTTGTAGTCCGGGTTGCGCCCGCCCGCTTTTGCGACCAACACGTCGTCCAGATACATATCGAGCTTGGAGACGTCCAGGTCGTCCACGCCGGCGTAGCCGATGGCGGCCAGGATGCGGCCCAGGTTCGGGTCGGAGGCGAAGAACGCCGTCTTGACCAGCGGCGAGTGGGCGATCGAGTAGGCGATCTTGCGGCACTCGTCAAGGTCCGTGCCCTCTTCCACCGTGATGGTGATGAACTTGGTGGCGCCTTCGCCGTCGCGGATGATCTGCTGCGCCAGGTTGCGCGACAGGTCGGTCACGGCCTGCTTGAGTTCCGCGTATTCGGTCGAATCGGTGTTGGCGATGGCCAGGCTGCCGGTGCCGGTGGCGATCAGCATGAACGAGTCGTTGGTGGACGTGTCGCCATCGATGGTGATGCAGTTGAACGAGTGGTCGGCCGCGTGGCGCACCAGTTCTTCCAGCACGTCTTGCGAGACCTTGGCGTCGATGGCCAGGTAACCCAGCATGGTGGCCATGTTCGGCTTGATCATGCCGGCGCCCTTGCTGATGCCGGTCATGGTGACCGCGTGGCCGCAGATGTCCACGGTGCGCGACGCAGCTTTCGGCTGCGTGTCGGTGGTCATGATGGCTTCGGCGGCGTTGAACCAGTTATCGGCCTTGAGGTTGCCGATGGCGGCAGGCAGGCCGGCAACCAGCCGGTCGACCGGCAGCGGCTCGAGAATCACGCCGGTGGAAAACGGCAGGATCTGCTGCGGCTCGCAGCCGAGCAGCTGCGCCAGCGCGGCGCAGGTGGCGTTGGCCGCGGCCAGGCCTGGCTCGCCCGTGCCGGCATTGGCGTTGCCGGTGTTGACCACCAGCGCGCGGATCGGCAGGCCGCCGTTGTTCACTGCCGCCAGGTTGGCCTTGGAGACCTGCACGGGCGCCGCGCAGAAGCGGTTCTTGGTGAATACGCCGGCCACGGTGGCGGTATCGGCCAGCTTCATGACCAGCACGTCCTTGCGGTTAGGTTTCTTGATGCCGGCTTCGGCAAACCCGATCTCGATCCCGTTGACGGGTTTCAAATCGGCGGCGACGGGCAGAGGGGAATTGACGGCCATGGCGGGTGCTCTCCAGCGTGAGAAATCGGAGCGCTATTGTACCTTGTACGGCCTGATGCAAAAATGGAATGGAATGGGTGACGGTAAGGGTGGCGGAGCGAATGGCGGCGCATCGCCCATGGCGCGGGGCGCGCGCGGCGACCGGCTCAGGGCCGGTGCAGCCCCACGATATTCAGCTGGCACGCCGCTTCCATCACGGTGGCGGCGCTGGCGCTGCGCCGCGCCATGGCGCCCGTGGCGGCGTTGGTCTCGATGATGGTCAGGCTGTTTTCCGTGACCGCCTCGACGATGCCGAGCGCGCGGCGCCCGCCCGGGGCGCTTTCGATCCAGACCACGTTGCCCGGCTGCGGCGCTTCCAAAGCTGGCAGCTTCACGCTCTGGCTGACCATCTGGTACGGCAGCGTGGCGCGCTCGCACGCGTTCAGGCTGACCTTGACGGCCATGCAATGCGCGCCATCCCAGCCGGTACCGTCGGGGCAGACGCACGACTTGCCTTCCAGGTGGCTGTTGGACGGACACTGGGCCTGACGCTGCTGCTCGATCGTGGTGCTTTGCGTGGGCGCGTAGCGCGGCGGGGCGGTGCCCCACCACAGGGCCGCGAACAGGCCCAGGGCAACGACGATGGCGGCGGTAATGGATTTCATGGCGCGCTCCTGCTGGACGGTGAACCTTAACCATTGCAGGAAGTCGGCTGATGTAAATTGCGAGCTATCAACAGCCGGCATCACGGGCGGTAATAGCCGGTGATGTTGAGCAAACGTGCGGCTTCTTCCACGTTCTTGGCACTGGCGGTGCGCCGCGTGACGGTGCCGCTGACGTAATTGCCTTCGATGATAGTAAGCGAGTCACGCGTGACCGCTTCGATGATGGCGACGTGGCCGACATCCTTGTACAGGCCCGACATGATCTAAATCATCGCCACGCTGCCCGGCTTGGGCGTGTGGCTGTTGATTGCCTTGAGCTTACCGGTCCAGGTGGACAGGCCATACGGAAGGCTGGGTACCCGCTTGCGTGCGATGAACACGCAGTTGTCGGCGTGAGGGGCGATACCCAAATATTCGCGCATCACGCGGCTCGATGTGCTGGTCCAGACTTGCAAGCATGCCGCGCCGTGCAGGCGGGTGCCGGTGTGGCAGACGCAGGTGTCGCCGCGCAGCGTACTGTTGGCCGGGCACGGCGCTGCCACCGGCTGACGCGCGGCCAGGTACGCCGGCGATGATTTGACATGCCACCACCATCCTGCCAGCAGAGTCCAGCAAATGGCGATGGTGGCGAGGATGGACTTCATGGCGCGCTCCTGTTTGACGGTAACCCTCAACCATCGCAGGAAGCGGCACGGCATGTTTTGCCGCCGGTCAGTCGAAGATCACATCAGGACGTGAATGGACGAACATAGTGCGACCATAAGACAGCGCCAGGCACGGTCAGAATGATTAACGACCACAAAAGGATCACCACGCTTTTCGAGTTCGGTGCCGGAGCCGGGCCATACCCGTTCGCCTCTGCGGAACCGGGCCACGCGATCAGCCACAGGTACAGGGCGAAATTAACGAACGGGACGAACTGCAGCCACAACAACCACGGCGATGCGTTCACGTCGGTTAGCCGGCGCGCTGTGAACGCCACAAACGCTACAACTCCCACGATCGGGAACAAATCGATGTAATCCCGGTTTAAAAATATGGCCAGCGCCCTCATTGCCTGCCAGGACGCGAACAGCATCACGCAGGTCGCCCACAAATAGGCCAGGTACCGCACTCGCCCGATGCGCCCGTTGGCGGAAAAAATAACGGGTGTCGGCATGTCAACCGTGGAAAAATTTTCCACCGACTTTGTATCGGACGGTGTGGACAACTCGCTCAACTTCGCTCCTCAGTCTCCGGCAGGATAACTGCCGTCCGGCGGATTGGTGAATTAACTGACAATCATATCAAAGGCGTAATTTTAACTCGCCGCGCTGCCTGGTCTGCGACATACTTCTGGATTAGCCAATTCAGGAGTCATCAGTGAAAGCATTGTTCGCCGTTCTGTTCGCCACCATGCTGAGCGCTTGCGCCGCACCATCACATCGCCCCTCATCCGACGGTGACCGGCAAGCCATCGAGCAAGTGGTCGAGGCGTTTCGCGTTTCGATCATCAAGAAAGATAAAGAGCAATTCATGAAGCTGTTCTACAGCGACAGCATTCCGTGGATTGGTGTGACGACAGATAACAGCCTTGCGCGCATCAATGCGAAGCAATCTGCAGCGGGTAAAGAGGCCATACCAAAGATCCGTGGCGGCGGTAATCTCACGTCGTTTATTGAGGACATCGTCGGCAACCCAAACCCGGTGGAGGAAACGTTCGACAATGTGCGCATCGATTCGGATGGCGACGTTGCGCAGGTGTGGTTCGACTATGTTTTTGTCGATAACGGCTACAAGGCCAATGCGGGCAAGGAAGCATGGCACATGGTGCGCACTGCTAATGGCTGGAAAATCAATTCGGTCATCTGGTCGATGGAATTCAATCCGGTCCCTCGCCCTGTCGCGGCAAAGCCCGCGCCGTGACCGCACACCGGTCATTGAACCGGACATAAAAAAAGCGGCGAATTTACATTCGCCGCTTTTCTTCTTTGATACAGATCCAGCTGATTACAGATCCGACTTACGCCAGCTTGCCGTGGCACGCCTTGAACTTCTTGCCGCTGCCGCAAGGACATGGGTCGTTGCGGCCCACTTTCGGCGCGATGGCGCTGTCGTCGAACATATTCTGCGATACCGCCACAGGCGCCAGCAACTCTTCCGGCGCCGCGTTCGGATTAAAGTCCGCGTGCTGGTAGCTGACGTTTTCCACGTGCGACTGCTGCATCGCCGCTTCGGCCGCATCGATTTCCTCGCGCGACTGGATGCGTACGTTCATCACCATGCGGATGACTTCGTTCTTGATCTGGTCCAGCATCGAGCCGAACAGTTCGAACGCTTCGCGCTTGTATTCCTGCTTCGGATTCTTCTGGGCATAACCGCGCAGGTGGATACCCTGGCGCAGATGGTCCAGCGCCGCCAGGTGCTCGCGCCAGTGGCTGTCGACTGCCTGCAGCATCACGTTGCGCTCGAAACCGCCGAACGATTCCTTGCCGACGATGGCAATCTTGGCGCTGTAAGCCGTCTCGGACGCGGCCAGCACGCGCTCCAGGATGTCTTCGTCGGTCAGGTTGGCGTCCGACTTCAGCATTTCCTGCAGTTGCACGTCGAGCTGCCAGTCGTTCAGCAGGGTCGATTGCAGGCCGGGAATATCCCACTGCTCTTCCACCGATTCTTCCGGCACGGCGGCGCGCACCACGTCGGTAAACACACCGGCGCGCAACGAAGCGATCAGTTCCGAAATGTCCGTGGTTTCCAGCAGTTCATTACGCTGGGTGTAGATCACCTTGCGCTGGTCGTTGGCCACGTCGTCGTATTCCAGCAATTGCTTACGAATATCGAAGTTGCGGGCTTCCACCTTGCGCTGGGCCGATTCGATCGAGCGCGAGACGATGCCCGCTTCGATCGGTTCGCCTTCCGGCATCTTGAGACGGTCCATGATGGCGCGCACGCGGTCGCCTGCGAAGATGCGCAGCAGCGCGTCGTCGAGCGACAGGTAGAAGCGCGACGAACCCGGATCGCCCTGACGGCCCGAACGGCCGCGCAACTGGTTGTCGACCCGGCGCGATTCGTGCCGCTCGGTACCGATGATGTGCAGGCCGCCCGCGCCGACCACGTGGTCGTGCAGCGACTGCCATTCGTTGCGCAGGGTGTCGGCCTGCGCAGCCTTGTCGGCGTCCGAAATGGCCGGATTGGCTTCGATCAGCTGGATCTGCTTTTCAACATTACCGCCCAACACGATGTCGGTACCACGACCGGCCATGTTGGTGGCGATGGTGATCATCTTCGGACGGCCCGCCTGGGCAATGATTTCCGCTTCGCGGGCATGCTGCTTGGCGTTCAGCACGTTGTGCTCGAGCTTGGACTTGGTCAGGATCGCCGACAGCATCTCGGAGTTTTCGATCGAAGTCGTACCCACCAGCACCGGCTGGCCGCGCTCGAAGCAGTCGCGTATGTCGATCAGCATGGCGTTGTACTTCTCGTCGGCCGATTTATAGACCTGATCCTGACGGTCCTTGCGCTGCGACGGACGGTTCGGTGGAATCACCACCGTTTCCAGGCCATAAATTTCCTGGAATTCGTAGGCTTCCGTATCGGCCGTACCGGTCATGCCGGACAGCTTGGAATACATGCGGAAATAGTTCTGGAACGTGATCGAGGCCAGGGTCTGGTTCTCGTTCTGGATGCGTACGCCTTCCTTGGCTTCGACCGCCTGGTGCAGGCCGTCGGACCAGCGCCGGCCCGTCATCAGACGGCCGGTGAATTCGTCGACGATGACGACTTCATTGTTCTGCACCACGTAATGCTGATCCTTGTGATACAGCGCGTGGGCGCGCAGGGCCGCGTACAGGTGGTGAATCAGGGTGATGTTGGCGGCGTCGTAGAGCGAGGCGCCTTCCGGCAGCAGACCCATGCGGGTGAGGATGGCTTCGGCGTTCTCGTGACCGGTTTCGGTCAGCAGCACGGTGTGGGCTTTCTCGTCCTTGGTGTAGTCGCCCGGCACTTCAATCTTGCCCTTGCCGTCCGGCGTTTCTTCGCCGATCTGCAAGGTCAGCATGCCAGGCACTTCGTTGATCTTGTGGTACAGGTCGGTATGGTTCTCGGCCTGGCCGGAAATGATCAGCGGAGTACGGGCTTCATCGATCAGGATCGAGTCGACCTCGTCGACCACGGCGAAGTTCAGGCCGCGCTGCACGCGCTCGCCTGCTTCGTAGACCATGTTGTCGCGCAGGTAGTCGAAACCGAATTCGTTGTTGGTGCCGTAGGTGATGTCGGACGCGTACGCGGTCTGCTTGGTGTCGTGGTCCATCTGCGACAGGTTCACGCCGGTCGACAGGCCCAGCCAGCCGTACAGGCGGCCCATCCAGTCGGCATCGCGCTGTGCCAGGTAATCGTTGACGGTAATCACGTGCACGCCCTTGCCGGACAGCGCGTTCAGATAGGTCGGCAGCGTCGCCATCAGGGTCTTGCCTTCGCCCGTGCCCATTTCGGCGATCTTGCCGTAGTGGAGCACCATGCCGCCGATCATCTGCACGTCGAAGTGACGCATCTTCAGCACGCGCCGGGCCGCCTCGCGACATACCGCAAACGCTTCCGGCAGCAGGGCGTCGAGCGACTCGCCCTTGGCGACGCGGTTTTTGAATTCGGGGGTTTTCGCCTGAAGTTCAGCGTCCGACAGCTTTTCGATCTGCGGTTCGAGCGCATTGATCTCTTTTACTGTTTTTTGGTACTGCTTGAGCAACCGCTGATTGCGGCTGCCGAAAATCTGGGTCAGTAATGACATGCTTGAATTCTTGAAAAAGACGCCGCAAAAAGAAGCCGTGACGATATTAAAATCATATCGTTCGCGAGCCGACTATGGCAAAAAGACGGTGATTTTATCACGCGATCCGCACCCAAATGGGGTTGTTGGTCAATATAACAAGGCCAACCGCGCCCCATGTCAAGCAAGATTGGCTGTGGTAAGGTTGCGCCCATGCACATCTACGGCACCAAAACGCGCAGGACGTCGCTCGATGCGACCGACTTTTTAAAGCGCAACGACAAGATGGCGGCGCTGTTGCCCGCCGCGATGCGCATGGCCAGCCTGCAGAAGGATTGCGCCACCGCCCTGCCCGCCATGTTCAGCCACTGCGACGTGCTGTCGTTCGAACAGGCCCGGCTGGTGCTGGCCGTGCCCAGTTCCGCCGTGGCCGCCAAGCTCAAGCAGCAGCTGCCCAAGCTGCAGCTGTCGCTGCACAAGCGCGGCTGGCAGGTCGACGACATCAAACTGAAGGTGCAGGTGACGCGGGCGATCCCGCCGGTGGTGCATACGCGGCAACTGGTGCTGCCGACCACGGCGCTGTCGGCGTTCGAGGAACTGGGCGACACGCTGGCGCAGACCGAGCAGAACGCCACGCTGATCGCCGCCGTCAAAGCGATGGCTGCGCGCCGCCGCTGAGTTTGTTTAAGTAAGTGCCCACTCGCGGGCCATCTGGCGCACGTACGAGGCTGGCGCGCTGCCGGGCGTCTCGAAAGCGACGATCTCGTAGGCGTCCTGGTGCTTGAGCAATTCCAGCAGCAGCAGGTTGTTGAGCGCGTGGCCCGACTTGTGGGCCTCATAGCTAGCCAGCAATGGATGGCCGACCAGATACAGGTCGCCGATGGCGTCCAGAATCTTGTGGCGCACAAACTCGTCTTCATAGCGCAAGCCGTCGGAGTTCAGGATGCGATACTCATCCATGACGATGGCGTTTTCCAGCGAGCCGCCCCGTGCCAGACCGATGCCGCGCAACATTTCCACATCCTGCATGAAGCCGAAGGTGCGGGCCCGCGCCACGTCGTGCACGTACGACACGTCGCCGAAATCGACGGCGGCGCGCTGGGTCGTGCCATCGACGGCGGGATGGTTGAATTCAATAAAGAAGTCCAGCTTGAAGCCGTTGTAGGGCGTGAGGCGCGCCCATTTTTCATTGTCGCCTTTGCCCTGACGCACTTCGACTTCTTTCAGAACGCGGATGAACTTTTTGGCGGCGCCCTGCTCCTGCACACCGGCCTGCTGCAGCAGGAACACAAACGACGACGCCGAGCCGTCCATGATGGGAATTTCTTCGGCCGACACGTCCACGTACAGATTGTCGATGCCCAAGCCCGCACAGGCCGACATCAGGTGTTCCACGGTCGACACGCGCGCCTTGTCCTTGACCAGCACGGACGCCATGCGGGTGTCGCCGACCACGCCTGCGCTGGCGGGAAACTCCACCACCGGATCCAGATCGACGCGGCGAAACACGATACCCGTGTCGATCCCGGCCGGGTGCAAGGTCAGCACCACCTTGGTGCCGGAGTGCAGGCCGACGCCGGTCGTGCGCACCTGTTGTTTGATGGTTCTCTGTTTAAGCATAGTTCGATTATAGCGAACTTGGCACTCTGTCGCCGGGAGTGGCCTTCAGGAAACTCCTGGCAATGCCGGGGCCTGCTGGCGCTCGTGCCGGATCAGGTAAATGCCGCTGGCGATGATGATGCCGGCGCCGATCAGCGTGTATTCGTCGGGCAAGGTATGCCAGATCAGCCAGTCGATCAGCACGCCGTAAGCCAGCGCCGAATATTCGAACGGCGCCACCACCGAGGCGTGGCCGGAATTGAACGCTTCCGTGATGGCCAGCTGGCCGAAAAAGCCGCTCACCGCCAGGCCGCACAGCAGCAAGGTATCCTCCGCGCGCAACGGCACCCAGTTGGGCGCAGCCAGCACGGTCGCGCCGACCGACATCAGTATCATCAGCCACAGCACCATGTGTTCGCTGCGGTCGGTCCGGCTCAGGATCCGCCCGGCAATGGCGGAGACGGCGTAGCAGGCGGCGGCGGCCAGAATGGCCAGCCCGCCCAGGGTGAACATGCCGGCGCCCGTGGGACGCAGCGCCACCAGCACGCCGAGCATGCCCACCACGATGGCCATCCAGCGCGCCGCGTTGACGTGTTCCTTCAGGAACACCACCGACAGCGCCGTGATCAGAGCCGGCGAAATGAAAAACAGGGTATAGGCTTCGGCCATCGACAGCACCCGCACGCCGTAGGCGAACAGCGCCAGCATGGCAACACCCAGCACGCCGCGCAGCAGATGCAGCGGCACATGGATCTTCAGGGCGCTGCGCATGGCGCCGCGCCACATCACGTAGCCGATGACCAGCGGCAGCGACGACAGCGCGCGCAGCGAGGCGACCTGCATGGCGGGGTAATGGGCGGTCAGCAACTTCATGGCTGTGTCCATCAGCGAGAACATGGCAACGGCAATCAGCATCGCGTAGATGCTGCGCAGGTTGCCTTGGTGGGCGCTTGTGGCGCCCAGATCGGTCTTTGCGGTCATGGCGTGGTGTGCGTAGGGTAAAAAAAACGGCGCCGCGGCGCCGTTGATCGAGGCGGAAAAACCTTAGGCCAGTTGCTTGACCAGGGTTTCGGCGTTCGATACTTCGAAGGCGCCGCCCTGCTCGACGTTCAGTTGCTTGACCACGCCGTCTTCCACCAGCAGCGAGTAGCGCTGCGAGCGGGTGCCCATGCCGAACTTGGAGAAGTCCGCGTCCAGGCCGAGCGCCTTGCTGTAGGCGGCGTTGCCGTCGGCCATCATGCGCACGACGCCGGTGGCTTTCTGATCGCGGCCCCAGGCGCCCATAACGAACGCGTCATTGACGGAGATGCACCAGATTTCATCGACGCCGGCGGCCTTGAGGGCGTCGGCATTCTTGATGTAGCCTGGCACGTGCTGTGCGGAGCAAGTCGGCGTGTAGGCGCCTGGCAGGCCGAAAATGGCGATCTTTTTGCCCTTGACGAGGTCGGCTACCTGGAACGTGTTCGGGCCGAGCGAGCAGCCAGCGGTTTCGGTTTCGACGAATTCGGCAAGCGTGCCTTCTGGCAGCTGATCGCCAATCTTGATGGTCATGGGTGGTCCTTGTTGTGTGGTTGTGCTGAGTTTATAAGTATGCACGATGTGGGGGGATTGTGCAGGGGGTGGGCTCTTGCGCCAGCGTCTGGGAGCTCGGCAGCCCCACCGGAATCTGCTGCCGACGTCATCAGACAATCTGGAGGTTGCATGTAGAGAACGCGAAGTTCGCCAATTGCGAATAGTACCCAGCTCACGAATCGATCGGCGGTTTCATCGATTCGAAATCAATTCTCGAATAGTCGATGGAAATCAGCGCTTTAAGATTTCCCGCCCTTTTGCCATAGTTCACAAATTGCAGCGAAAGGCGGTTATTTACAACTGAGACGTCACCCAGCTCGGTCAATGACATTTTGAAATCCGCAAGTTCGATCGTCCTTTCACAGCTTCCAATTAAAATCTTCGAAACAGTTTTAGGGATTACGGGACGCGTGTCCAAGGCGTGAATGAATATTTCAACGCCAGATCCATATTGCCCGCCTCCATTACCGCCGTTTGTCCGAACCGCAGTAGTGTACAGAAGAATATTCTTATCCAAGTAAGGTTGAAGATCCTCTGGAAGGAACGCATTGAATTTTCCCGCTCCAACAACCTCGGGATCAAATCCTGGACGGATTCGATGCAACGTCGTCTCTAGCGATTTATGTATGAGGAAAACGCGGCGAGCCTTAGTGTTCAATACGAGCTTAAAGCTCCGGCCGTGCAAGCAAGCTATTGATGTGTACGTATTGCCGGAAGGAACACTCGCACTTACTGAAGTGAAAGCACAGGGTTTTTGCATCGATTTAGCCATTGGGCTAGTCGCCTTTGCCACACCTGCAAAAAGAACAAGCAGAAGTAAAACGAAATTATGCATGGATGCTCTCAACTTTTGTCTTTGATGTGTTTGGCATAGCACCGCCCCGTATATTTCGGGGTCGTACCGTCGCCGTCGCGAAGCTGCTTCAGTGTTTTACCTTTGTTTTCCTGCGTTGCCATGTCCCATCCCGTGTTCGACTGATCCGGATCGCACAGAACAGATGCGATAGCTTGCGTAAGGAATCGGCTCTCCGGTGTCTGGCATGACAAGATGAAATTGCTCATCAAACAAGTTGGTGCGAGTGTCTGGCAAGCCCGCGACGCTCGCCGCAAATCTGGCTCCCTGAGGCGCAGCCGGTAACGCGCCACGCCGCCATCCGCACCGGTCCACCCGGCGCTGGTACCAATGCCGTGCCACGCGCGCCGGCTGGCGTCCGGCTGCAGCAACGTGATCGTCATTTCCTCGCCGAGCAGCGCGTCGAGATCAAGGTCGGCGGAAACACTGAGTCCGTCGACCGTGAACGTGAACAGCGCATTGACCGCTTCGCGTCCGTTGAAGCGTTCGACCATCAGCGACTCGGGCAAACCAGCCGCCTGGGCAGTGGCCAGCGTAATAAGGCGGGCATGTTGACTCAGGCCGGTGCCGAACCGGCGCAGTGCTTCGAGGGCAGCAATCGCGTCCATCCAACCTCTCCAAGCAGGTGAAGAACCAGAAATCGATCATTCATC
>CALRYE020000041.1:0-39214 GCA_943372275.1 Janthinobacterium lividum | reverse complement strand
GCAGGGCGGTGCCCCAATGCACCAGTTTGGCCGTGTACGGCTCGCGCCAGAAACGCGCCACCAGCGCGCGCAGCAGCAGCATTTGCAGCAGGCTCATGCGCTCGTGCGGCGGCATTTCAAAGCCGCGCAGCTCGACGATGCCCAGCCGGCCGGTGGGGCCGTCCGGCGAATACAGTTTGTCGATGCAGAATTCTGCACGGTGGGTGTTGCCGGTCAGGTCCACCAGCAGATTGCGCAGCAGGCGGTCGACCATCCATGGTTTGTCGCCCGGCATCATGCCCGGCAGGATCTGGTCCATCTGCTGGAAGGCGATCGCCAGCTCGTACAGGTTGTCGTCGCGCGCTTCGTCCACGCGCGGGGCCTGGCTGGTCGGCCCGATAAAGGTGCCGGAGAACAGGTACGACAGGGCCGGGTGGTTCTGCCAGTAGGTGATCAGGCTTTTCAGCAAGTCGGGACGGCGCAGCATCGGGCTGTCCTCGACATTGGCGCCGCCCAGGGTGGCGTGGTTGCCGCCGCCGGTGCCCGTGTGCTTGCCGTCGACCATGAACTTTTCCGTGCCCAACCGGGTCAGGCGCGCTTCGCTGTACAGCGTGGTGGTGTTGTGCACCAGCTCGGCCCAACTCGACGCGGGCTGCACATTGACTTCGATCACGCCCGGATCGGGCGTGACGCTGAGCAGCTTGATGCGCGGGTCGCGCGGCGGCGGGTAGCCTTCGATCCACAGTTTGATTTTCAGCTTGGCTGCGGTCGCTTCCACCGTGCCCAGCAGGGTCAGGTAGTCTTCGATGCGGGTCAGCGGCGGCATGAACACATGCAGGCGGCCTTCGCGCACCTGCACGCACAGGGCCGTGTGGATGACTTCTTTGGGCTCCGTGACGACCGTCAGCTTGGCCACGCCGGCCGCGGTAGTTTTAGCGCCTGCGGGCGGCAAGGGTGAGCGCGGGGCGAACGGATCGACGTCGAAGTCTTCCGGCGGCGCATCCGGCTGCACCCACGGCAGCGAGGCCAGCGGCAGGCGCAGGCCCATCGGCGAATCGCCTTCGATCAGGTACAGGTGCTCGCGCTTGATCGGCCAGCGCGAGGTGCGCCAGCTGGTGCCGCCCTTGAGCGGGTCGGGAGCGCGCGGTTTCAGGGGCAGCACGTAGCCGACGATCTGGCCGAGACCTGCGTCCAGCAGGCGCGCCAGGCGGCGCCGTTGTTCAGGTGCCTTCAGGTCGGCCTTGAGCGGATCGAGATTGACCGGCAGCGCTTCTTCGGCGCGCGACTGCAGCAGCACGTCTTCATAGGCGGCAATCTGGGCGTCGGACGGCAGGCCCAGCGCCAACACCAGCTGCTCGGTAAAGTGGCCCGCTTCGCGGTGGGTGTATTCGTCGTCGATACCGTCTTGGGAAAACAGCGTGGCGTCGCTCCACATCGGCACGCCATCGACGCGCCAGAAGATATTCAGCGCCCAGCGCGGCAGCGGCTCTCCGGGATACCACTTGCCCTGGCCGAAGTGCAGCAGACCGCCCGGGGCGAAATGGTCTTTCAGGCGCAGCATCAGTTTGCCGGCCAGGTCGCGTTTCTGCTCGCCATGGGCGTCGGTGTTCCATTCTGGTGCATCGAGGTTGTCGATGGACACAAAGGTGGGCTCGCCGCCCTGCGTCAGGCGCACGTCGTTGTAGACCAGATCGGCATCGACCTGTTCGCCCAGCCGGTCGATGGCCTTCCATTGTTCTTCCGAGTACGGCTTGGTGACGCGCGGATCTTCATGGATGCGCGTGATTTTCATCTCGTGGAAAAACGTCACCTCGGCCGGGTCGGTGGCGCCGCTGACGGGCGCGGCCGACGAGGGCAGGGCGGTGCACGCCAGCGGAATGTGGCCTTCGCCGGCCAGCATGCCGGAAGTGGGGTCGAGCCCGATCCAGCCGGCGCCGGGAATGTAGACCTCGGTCCAGGCGTGCAGGTCGGTAAAGTCGACCATGGTGCCGCTGGGCCCGTCGAGCGCTTCCTGGTCGGCGCGCAGCTGGATCAGGTAGCCCGACACGAAGCGCGCGGCCAGGCCCAGTTCGCGCAGGATCTGCACCAGCAGCCAGCCGGTGTCGCGGCACGAGCCGGAGCGTTTTTTGAGCGTTTCCTCGGGCGTCTGCACGCCCGGTTCCATGCGCAGCAAATAGGCGATGTCGCCCTGCAGACGCTGGTTGATGGCGACTAAAAAGTCGTTGGTCGGCAGCGGCTTGGCCAGCACTTCTTTACGGAACTCGGCGATCCAGTCGCGCATCAGCGCGCCCGCTTCTTCCGACTTCAGATAGGCGCCCAGCTCGGTTTTCAGCAGCGCCGGATAGGCAAACGGGAACTTCTCGGCATAGTCTTCGATAAAGAAATCGAACGGGTTAATCACAGTCATGTCCGCGACCAGATCGACGGTAAATTCCAGCACGTCGGATGGTTCGGGGAACACGAAGCGGCCGATGTAGTTGCCGTACGGGTCTTGCTGCCAGTTGATGAAGTGACCCTCGGGCTGGACCGTCAGCGAATACGCCAGGATCGGTGTGCGCGCGTGGGGCGCGGGACGCAGCCGCACCAGGTGCGGGGACAGGGACACGGGGCGATCGTAACGGTAGCTGGTCTTGTGATGCAGAGCGACGCGGATGGCCATGAAGTGGTGCCTTTCAATAGGTAACGCGTAGAGTATGCGCGACGGAACGATCCGTACGGTATGCTTGTTGCCTAACATGCACATTTCGTGCCTGATCTTGCTGAAAACTGTATTGACCCTGACAATCTTACTGGCACGCCAATTGCTAGAGCATAATACGTTGATACGGAGGAATCTATGACACGTTTTTACGATGAGATGTACTCTGACAGCGCCACCGTGCGGCCACACTATCGCGAATTCGGCGATTGGCTGGGGCGCCAACCTGAGCATGCAATTGCTCAAAAGCGGGCCGAGGCCGAACTGATCTTCCGCCGCGTGGGCATCACCTTTGCCGTCTACGGCGACGACGCCGGCAAGGAACGCCTGATCCCGTTCGATATCATTCCGCGCGTCATCGACGCCAGCGAGTGGGCGATCCTGGAAAAAGGGCTGGTGCAGCGCGTCACGGCACTGAACGCCTTCCTGCACGACATTTATCACAACCAGAACATCCTCAAGGCCGGCATCATACCGCCTGAGCAGATTTTCAATAACGACCAGTACCGCAAGGTGATGCAGGGTGTCGATGTCACCAACGACATTTACGCCCACATTGCCGGGGTCGATATCGTGCGCGCCGGGGTCGGCGAGTTCTACGTGCTGGAAGACAATCTGCGGGTGCCATCGGGCGTGTCGTACATGCTGGAAGGGCGCAAGATGATGATGCGTTTGTTCCCGGCCCTGTTCGCGGCCAACCGCGTAGCGCCGGTGGACCGCTATCCGGATCTGCTGCTGGAAAACCTGCGCGCTTCGGCGCCGGACGGCATCACCGATCCGCGTGTGGTGGTGCTCACGCCCGGCATGTACAACTCGGCGTACTTCGAGCATGCGTTCCTGGCTCAGCAAATGGGCGTGGAACTGGTGCAGGGGCGCGACTTGTTCGTGCAGGACAACACCGTGTTCATGCGCACCACGCGCGGGCCGCGCCGGGTCGACGTGATCTACCGCCGCATCGACGACGATTACCTCGATCCGCTGGCGTTCCGTGCGGATTCGACGCTGGGCGTGCCGGGCCTGCTGGATGTGTACCGCGCCGGCCGCGTCAGCCTTGCCAACGCCATCGGCACGGGCGTGGCCGACGACAAGTCGATTTATCCGTACGTCCCGGACATGATCCGCTTCTACCTGGACGAGCAGCCGATCCTGAACAACGTGCCTACCTACCAGTGCAGGAAAAAAGAAGATCTGTCGTACACGCTGGCCAACCTGGCCGAGCTGGTGGTCAAGGAAGTGCACGGCGCGGGCGGCTACGGCATGCTGGTCGGGCCGGCCTCGACCAAGGCGCAGATCGAAGACTTCCGTCAACGCATCATCGCCAAGCCGGAGGGCTATATCGCCCAGCCGACGCTGGCGCTGTCGGCTTGCCCGACCTACGTGGAATCGGGGATCGCCCCGCGCCATATCGACTTGCGGCCGTTTGTACTGTCCGGCAAGACCGTCTCGATGGTGCCGGGCGGGCTGACCCGCGTGGCGCTGCAGGAGGGCTCGCTGGTGGTCAATTCCTCGCAAGGCGGCGGCACGAAAGACACCTGGATTCTGGAGAAATAACATGCTCAGTCAAACCGCAGATCACCTGTTCTGGATGGCGCGGTACACCGAACGCGCCGAAAACACGGCGCGCATGCTCGATGTGCGCATTCAGACGGCCTTGTTGCCGCAGACCGCGACGGCAGCCGAGCAGGGCTGGCGCGCGCTGCTCGGCATTTCCGAGCTGGAAAGCGCGTTCGACGCCAAGTACGATGCGCTCACGCAGCGCAACGTGATCGATTTCATGGTGCGCGACCCGGACAATTCCTCGTCGATTGCCAGCTGCCTGACGGCGGCCCGCGAGAACGCCCGGGCCGTGCGCGGTGCGCTCACCACCGAAGCGTGGGAGACCAGCAACGGCACCTGGCTGGAAATGCAGATTCACCTGAAGGACGATAACTTCATCGAGCATCCGGGGCAGTTTCTGGAGTGGGTCAAGTATCGCTCGCACCTGTCGCGCGGGGTGACGGTGGGCACCATGCTGCAGGATGAGGCGGTCAATTTTTTGCGGCTGGGCACGTTTTTGGAGCGGGCCGACAACACGGCGCGTATTCTGGATGTGAAGTTTTTAGCGTCCGAGGGCAATGGCGCGGTCGACCTGGCCGGCTCGCCCGACTTTTATTACTGGGCGGCGCTGCTGCATTCGGTGTCGGCGTTCGAGGTGTACCGCAAGGTGTACCGCGATGTGATCTCGCCGGCGCGGGTGGCCGAGCTGCTGATGCTCAATGCAAACATGCCACGGTCGCTGGTGGCGTGCATGGCGGCGGTGGTGGAGAATCTGAATGCGGTGCGTAATGATTTGTCGGCCGACACGGAACGGTTCGCCGGCAAGCTGCACGCGGAGCTGAAGTTTGCCCGGATCGACGATATCCTGGAAGATGGGATACACCCGTATCTGGAGCGGTTCCTGCAGGCGATCGATTCGCTGGGAACACGCTTGAGCAAGGATTTCCTGATGCCGCCGGATGCTTAATGGTATAGCGCGATCAGCTGCAATGTGTACCCGCGCAGGCGGGTACCCATAGCCCATCAAATCATGGATGCCATGGATACCCGCCTGCGCAGGTACGATCAGCGATTTTGTTCTGGAGTAGTCGGCGTGCCAGGCTGATCCATCTGCTGGCTCCCCTCATGGCGACGGCCCGGGCCTTTGCCCAATCCACCAGCGTTCACATCGTCACCCGCCGGCTCGATGCCGCCCGGATGACCACCGGCGATACCGTCCACTGGCGACTCGCCGTCCGTACCAATGGATTGTTGACCGCCATCCGCGTCGCCGTTACTACCTTGTGCTGGGTTTGCCATCTTCATCTCCTGATGTGAATACAAAGCACATCGTAAGAGATCAGCAACCCACGCCACGTAGGCGCACGGGCCTCGCAAGCGTAGGAATCAGCCTAGCTGGCAGCGAGTCACTTGCGCGAAGAGCGATCGATCTTGATCTTCTTCGGCATTTGGCCGGTAAAGAACAGCAGCAAGGAGCTGATCGTCGCCGTGCTCAAGCAATTCATACCAGTGGAGAACAGCGGATGCTGCGACATCAACGCTATGTCCGACTTGAGCGATGCGCCAAACGCCAGCCCGAGCATGGCCATGCCGGTCAGAATCAGGATCGCATTCATCCCTATCAGCATGCTCTTCATCGTATTCGGTTTTGCCATGATCAGCCTCCAGGTCGGTTGAATCCAGAATGCCCCAACGCACTGTCGAAGTCAATCGCCGCAACATACTCAACATGTTGATTGATGCAGTTTCGCGCCAATGCTACAGTTGCTCGTTATCATTTCCATACTGAACGGGCTCCATGACCGCCTTTCGTCCTGCCAGTGCCAGCCTGCTGGCCGTGTTGTCGCTATCCCTGGGCGCGCACGCCGCCGGTATCCAGACCGACATTCGCTACCTCTCCGGCAAAGGCCCGGCCACCGCCGTACCATGGGACTTCAAGGTGTCGGATGGCCGCCGCAGCGGTGCATGGTCGACCATTCCGGTGCCGTCGAACTGGGAACAGCACGGCTTCGGCGGCTACGACTACGGCGAGTCGGAGAAACAGCACGCCGAGCGCGGCCAGTACCGCACCACCTTCGCCATTCCCAAAGCGTGGCAGGGCCGCAAGATCAAGCTGGTCTTCGAAGGCGTGATGACGGAAACCACGGTGAAGATCAACGGTGTCGTCGCCGGTCCGACCCACGTGGGGGGGTTCTACCGTTTCACGTACGACATCACCAGCCTGATTAAACCGGGCGCGGGCAACGTGCTGGAAGTGGACGTGGCCAAGCGCGCCACCGACAAGCTCACCGACGTGGCCGAAGGCAAGGGCGACTACTGGACTTTCGGCGGCATTTTCCGCCCAGTATGGCTGGAAGCGGCCCCGGCGGCATCGATCGAACACACGGCGATCGACGCCAAAGCCGACGGCACCCTCAACGCCAACGTGCGGCTGGACGGCGCGCCCGACGGCGCCATGCTGGAAGTGCAGATTCTGGGCGCCAACGACAAGCCGGTCGGCCAACCGGTACTGGTGGCCGCCGCAGCGAACGCCCTGACGGTCGCCGCCACGCTACCAACGCCCAAGCTGTGGACCGCAGAAACGCCCAACCTGTACAAGCTGCGCCTGACGCTGCGCCAGGGCACGCAGGCGCTGCACACGACCACCACGCGCTTCGGCTTTCGCACGTTTGAAGCGCGGGCCGGTGACGGGCTGTACTTGAACGGCAAGAAGATCATCGTCAAGGGTGTCAACCGCCACAGCTTCCGGCCCGCCACGGCCCGCGCGCTCGATCCGGAAGACAACCTGGCCGACGCGCGCCTGATCAAGTCGATGAACATGAACACGGCGCGCATGTCGCACTATCCGCCCGACCCGGCGTTCCTTGACGCGGCCGACGAACTGGGCCTGTACGTCATCGACGAACTGAGCGGCTGGCAAAAGGCGCACGGCACCGAGATCGGCCGCAAGCTGGTGCCGGAGATGGTCAACCGCGACGTCAATCACCCCAGCATCCTGTTCTGGGCTAACGGCAACGAAGGCGGCTGGAACCGCGAGCTGGACAACGATTACGCGCTGTACGATCCGCAAAAGCGGCCCGTGCTGCATCCGTGGGAATTGCACGGCGGCGTGGACACCAAGCACTATCCCAACTATGAGCTGCTGACCAAGCGCTTGCAAGGGCCGAACCTGTTCATGCCGACCGAGTTTCTGCACGGCCTGTTCGACGGCGGCGCCGGTGCCGGGCTGGACGATTACTGGAAAGCCATGATGGCCTCGCCCTACGGCGCGGGCGGGGTGATCTGGGTGCTGGCCGACGAAGGCATCGAGCGCACCGACCGTAACAAGCGCATCGACGCGTTCGGCACCTACGCGCCGGACGGCATCGTCGGCCCGCGCCATGAAAAGGAAGGCAGCTATTACGCCGTGCGCCGCATCTGGTCGCCCGTGCAGATCGACACGCCGACCTTGGATAGCCAGTTCAGCGGCAAGCTGAACGTGCATAACCATTACGATTTCACGCCGCTCAGCGATGTGCGCTTCAGCTGGAAACTGGTGCGGTATCCCGCTCCCGGCACGAAAGAGAGCAAGCATCAGATACTAGCCACGGGCAACGCCGCACCCGCCAGCGTCGCGGCGCGCGCCAAGGGCGAGCTGGATCTGAAACTGCCGCCTGACTGGCGCGACAAGCAGGCCGACGCCATCGAAGTGACCGCCGTCGGCGCCGACAAGCAGCCCCTGTGGACCTGGAGTTTTGCCACGCCGGCGCTGGCGCAGCGGCTGGCCGACACGCCCCCGCCGGGTGAGGCGCCGACCATCGATGTCACGACCGGCCAGTTGTCGCTGGTGGCCGGCAAGGTGCGCGCGTCGTTCAACCCGGCAACCGGCGCGTTGATACGCTTGCAGGATGGCGACCGGGTCGCGGCATTGAGCAATGGGCCGCGCCTGACGTATGCCCGGCCCGCCGACGGCGTGGAGGTGGCCTGGTTGCCCACCGCCAGCGCGGAGGAGGGGGTGTACCGGCTGGCCAGTGCGCAGCAGGCCAGCATCATCGAAGTGGAGCCGGCGTTCGACAAGTCGGTGGCGTACGCCAGCTTCAAGCTGGAAATCAGCGCCGATGGCGTGCGCTGGAAAACCGTGTTTGACGGCGCCAAGCGGGCCGTGGACGGCAAAGGGTACCCGTTCCCGCCGCAGCAGGTAGCGGCGGTGCGCCTGTCCGGCATCGTCGACGCCAACGGCAAGCCGGTGGCGCTCAAAAGCTGGCGCATCGGCCACGCCGCCGCGCGCTTTCCCGATGCCCGGGTGACCGGCAACGGCATCGAGGGCGGCACCACGGGCGCGACCAGCTGGGTGGAAAGCCGCACCAGCGGCGGCCTGAAGTTCCGCTGGACCATGGCGCGCGACGGCGCGCTGACGCTGGATTATTCGTACCCGCTGGACGGCCCGGTGCAGTATCACGGCGTGACGTTCGATCTGCCCGAGTCGGACATCGCCTCGATGCGCTGGCTGGGCGAAGGCCCGTTCCGGGTCTGGCAAAACCGCCTGCACGGCACCTGGCTGGGTGTGCACGAGACCAGGTACGACGCCCAGCAGCCGGGGCTGGAGTGGCGCTATCCCGAGTTCCAGGGATTCTATGCCGGCGTGCGCTGGGCGCGGCTGGAGACCCGCAGCGGCGGCCTGACCGTCAGCGCCAACGGGCAGGACGGCTATCTGCGGGTGGGCACGCCGCGCGTGTCGCATGTGCACACGACGGTCGAGTTTCCGGCTGGCGACCTGTCGTACCTGCACGCGATTCCGGCCATCGGCTCCAAGTTCATTCCCAGCCAACAGCTGGGACCGAGCGCGCGCTGGGCAACAGCGAAGGGCGATTACAAGGGCAGCCTGACGTTCCGCATGCGCTAGTGCTGGTCCCGTTCTGCATGCTGGCCAAATCAACATCGATCTCCATGGAAGGATACACCCATGTCTCGCCGCTTCACGCTTCGTACCCTCGCGCTTTGCGCTGCAGTCACGTCGGCGGGCATCGCCCATAGCGCACCAGCGATTACCCCGCCGTTGGCCAACTTCAATAATTGTGCAAAGCCCGAGTGGCCGCGCGAGTCGCTGCGGCGCAGCGAGACGGGCACGGTAACGCTGAAGTTCCTGATCGACGAGCAGGGCAAGGTGATCGATGCCATCGTCCGCAGGTCGTCCGGCCACCAGGCGTTGGACCAGGCTGCGCTGAAGGGGATATCGCGCTGCCAGTTCAACCCGTCGCTGCGCGATGGCCAGGCCCGGCGCGCGTGGACCTCGATGCAGTACGTGTGGACGCTTGCCGAGAAGCAGACCAACCAGGCCGTCGAAGAGGCCATTGCCTTGCGCGAAGCCGGCGCGAAGGGGGACGCCGCCGCGCTGTACAAGTTGTCGGTGATGCTGCAGGGCGCCAGCGGCGTGAAAGCCAATCCCGCCGGTTCCGCCCAGGTGCTGCGCCTGGCGGCCGATTTAGGGCACGGGCCGGCCATTCTGGCGTTGGCCAATAACCTTGAATATGGCAACCGCGGGTACCCGAAAGACCCGGCGCAGGCACGCACCTTGTACCTGAAAGGCGCCGAACTGGGCCTGGCGGAAGCGCAGCACAAGACCGGCATGTTCCTGGTAAAAGGGAGCGCGGGCGCTGCCAAGGATCCGGCGCACGGCGCGTCGTGGCTGCGCAAGGCCGCCGATCAGGACCATGCGTCGGCAGCCTACGACCTCGCACAGATGACCGCCAGCGGCGCCGATATTCCCCAAGACCACGCGGAAGCGCTGCGCCTGCTGCGTAAGGCGGCCGGAAAAGACATCGTCAAGGCGCAGTATGAGCTTGCGGTGGCGCTGCTAAGCGGAACAGGCGGAGCTGCGGACCCGGTGGAAGCGGCACGCTTGCTGGCCGCGGCGACGGAAGACCGTCACGTCGAAGCTGAACTGCTGCTGGCCGAACTGAAACTGGAAGGCAAGGCTATCGCGCGCGACGAGGCGGGCGGCATGCAGTTGCTGCGTCGTTCGGCCGAAGGCGGCAATGGCGCGGCCATGGCCATTCTCGGCACGCTGCTCGCGCGCGGCCTGCACACGGCGGCGGACACGGAGGAGGGCGCCAAATGGACCGCCAAGGCGGCCCAATACCTGCCGCACGACCGGGCCTACGGCAGTGGCTACTTTGCCCAGGCGACGGCCAACCACTGAGCTGCACCGGGCGCGGCGTCCTCATCGTTGGGCCCGCCATGGTGTGCTGTACCACGCATACTTTGTGCGGCCGAGCTGCCAGTTTCAACTGCGCCACACCATATCTGGATTGAATTGACAAGGTTTCCGGGCCAGCCTATATTTCACTTCGTGGATTGGAATCGATTCCAATTTCCGCCAACGACGTGAACCGAGGAGACATTTTGAAAAACTACATCAAAAAAGCAGCAACCCGGAAAAGCATCATCGTCCCAACCATCGCCGCCGGCCTGCTGGCCGCTTGCGCCAGCCAGGCGGTCGCCAGCGTGACCTCGCCCACCATCGGCACCTTGCTGTGGGCCGAGGAATTCAACGGCACCGCCCTGGATACCTCGCGCTGGACCGCCACCAACGGCAACGGTTGCGAGATCAACCTGTGCGGTTTCGGCAATGCGGAGCTGGAGTACTACAGCCCGAATAATCTGTCGTTCGTCAACGTGCCGTTCGAGCCGGCCACGCGCGCCCTGGCCATCAAGGCGCAGCGCCAGGTGGTGGGCAGCAATCAGTTCACGTCGGGCAAAATCTCCAGCGCCGGCAAGGTGCAGGTGCAGTACGGCATGATCGAGATGCGCATCGCCACGCCGCCGCTGGCCACCGGCCTGTGGCCGGCCGCCTGGCTGCTGGGCACCAGCCCCCAGACCTGGCCGCGCAACGGCGAGATCGACATCATGGAGATGGGGCACAAGGCCGCCTCGCGCGCGGCGGCGGGCTCGCCCACGCCGTCGGTGGACCAGTTCACGGCGTCCAACGTGATCACCTTCCAGCAGGCCGCCTGCGTGCCCGGCAATGAAAGCTGCGCCGCGTCCACCGCCTGGAACACCGACGCCTGGCACGTCTCCAACACCTCGCTGGCCAACCGCTTCGTGACGTATCGCCTGTACTGGACCGACACCCAGATGCGTTTCAGCGTGGTCGACAATGGCGTCGAACACAATATGTATTCGCAGCCGCTGCCGGTCAACTCGCCCGCCCTGCAAGCGCCGTTCTACCTGTTGCTCAACATGGCAGTGGGCGGCAACTTCACCGATGCGGCCACGCCGGCGCAAGTGACGGCGGCGCTGCCGGCCACCATGTATGTCGACTATGTGCGCATCTATCAGCTCGACGGCAAGGGCACGGTCGGACTGGGCAACCAGACGCCGGTCGAGTCGGGCAAGTTCGGCACCTTTACCGATAACACGGTGGTCAACAACAAGCAGGTGGCGGGCGTCAGTTCCGACATTTTTGTCTGGAACAATTCCTCCGTCCAGCAGGGCAATATCGCGCCGGCCGAAGGGTCCAACGTGATCGCCTGGAACTATTCGACGCCGGGCCAGTGGTTCGGCGGCAGCATCCAGTCGCGCCAGGCCCACGACATGACGGCCTTCCGCAACGGCAACGTCAAATTCCGCATCAAGATTCCGGCCAACGTGGCGTTCACGGTCGGCATGACCGACACGTACACCAACCAGTACCAGGTGACGTTCCCGGCCAACACCACGGCCTACGGCCTGGTGCGCAATGGCGAGTGGGGCACGGCGACCATTCCGGTGACGACCTTGGCCGGGCCGAGCGTGGCGTTGCAATCGGTGCTCACGCAGTTCCAGATCGTCAGCGATGCCGCCAACCTGCCGCAGTCGGCATTCCAGATGGCGATCGACGATATCATCTGGGATTCCGGCACGGCCGGCACCACGCCGACCAATCCGACCAATCCGACCACGCCGACCACGCCGACCACGCCGACCCAGCCTTACACGGTCAACCAGACGGGCGCTACCACTTTGCAGTTCATCGTCAGCACCAGCAGCTGGGCCGACGTGCATTACACGGTTAACGGCGGCCCTCAGCAGAACGTGCGTCTGCGCCAGAACAGCGGCACCAACACGTTTGACGCAGGCGGCTTGAAAATCGGCGACGTGGTGCGCTACAACTACACGTATTGGGACACCACCAAGAACTACGCGGTGGATACGGCGCAGCAGACCTACACGATGAAGTAAATCGCGTGGTGTAAATTCGGGCACGATTGATGTGCCAACAAAAAAGCCCCGTCGGCGCAATGCCGGCGGGGCTTTTTTTCGGTGCGCTCGGAGCCGAGAGGCGCGGCAAAACTACGCGCTTGCGTACGCGGTTGCGCCGGCGGGCGGCACGGCGCAGGTATGCACCCGGTTGCGTCCGGCGCCTTTGGCCTCGTACAGTGCGGCATCGGCGCGTTCGATCACCCGGCCGATGTCCTCGCCTTCGGCGCGCTGGGATACACCGAACGAGGCGGTCACGCGCAGACCGTTGGGCCAGGAGCTGCACTCGAGGGTGTGGCGCAGCTTTTCGGCCAGCGCCGTGGCTTGCAGGGCATCGGTCCTCGGGCATAGCAGGAGGAATTCCTCGCCGCCCCAGCGCACCAGCTTGTCATGCGAGCGTATCGTCGCGCTGATGCTGCTGGCGAACTGTTGCAGGACCTGGTCGCCAATCTGGTGTCCGCAGGCGTCGTTGACCTTCTTGAAATAGTCGATGTCGATGAACACGATTGACATGGGCGGGCCCAGCAGGCTGGACGAATGCATCAGCAGCGAGCGCAAGCCCTGGCGGTTCAGCACGCCGGTGAGCACATCGGTCTGCGCCTGCCCGGCCAGTTCCTCGGTCTCCAGCTGCAGCGCCCGATTGAGGTCGGCCAGCAGGCAGACTTCGGCTTTGCTGTTTTTCAATTCATTGCGCAGCATCACCGCCATGAAGGCCGGCCAGGCAATCGCGCAGACGATCCACAGGACCACCAGGATGGCGAGCAGCCCCGACTGGCTGATCCATTTGCCGTGAAAGCGCAGGGCGTGCAGGGTGATTTCCTGCTTGCCCAGCTCGTTGTAGGCGGCGGTCTGCACGCCCACCTGAACGACGTTGTCGATGCGCATATCCGTGCGCAGGACGGGCAGGTGGGCAATCTCTTTCCACCACACGGCCGTGTGAAACAGGCTGGTCGGTATCGCGATGCGGCCGCTCTTGGGCAGTTCGAATGCATCGATCTCGCTCACCTTGTGGGTGCGCCAGTCGTCGTCGGTGGACAGGCCGTATTCGAAATCGGTGATGGTGACGCGCATGTGCCGCAGGCCGGTGCCCGGATACCTGGCTTCCAGTGTGATGTGATCGTACTCGGACAGGTCCACACCGACATTGCCTTTGCCGACGGTAAAGGCGAATTTGCAGTACGGCCACTGGACCTTTTTGATCAGCGCGCAGTTCAGGCGCAGGTCGCCCTCAGGGGTTTTGGTCAATGTGGCGCTCGAAGCGCCGCCGCCTTCGCTATCGGAAACGGCCGCGACCACAAAGGGGCTGCGGGCGGACAGTTCGAACACGCGCTCCATGCCGTAGTGATGCCATACCAGCAACGTCGCCGTCAGCACCAGCAGGGTGCCGAAAAAGATCGGCGCTTGGGCTAGCAGGCGGGGGATCACCGAGGTGGGCGTGGAAGCCGCCACAGACACAAAAGTTTCCTTGAGTAATGAAATATTCACTCGAAGATACTTTATTCGGTGCCCGCTTGCAATGTATTGATGCGTCGAATCGGCGAAATTTAACCTGTGCGCCGCCCAGTGTGGCATTTCGTGAAAACGTTGTCACGGTCCTTGATTTGTTCAGCAAGTGGCGCCCTATTGGACCCTGGCCCAGGGGCGCGAAAGGCGAGCGATTAAGGAATGCCAGATTGACCCCGATGAGGGCGGCCAAAAAAAAGCCCCGTCGGCGCAGCGTCGACGGGGCTTTTTTACTTACGGCAGGGGTCGATCAGGGTTGGGGATTCCACCCGGCGTTGTTGTTGTACGCCGAGAAGATGCTGGCGCGGTTGGCAAAGCCGGCCGCGACTTCATCCGCGCTGAGCAGGTAGCCACCGACGCGCGACGACAGATTTAGCGGCGTGCCGCTCAGGTCCGTGGTGCCGAATTCGCGCCAGCCGGACAACGCGGTCGGCACCACCGGGTTCGGTGCCGGCTGGCCGTTCACGCCCAGGCCCGCCCAGCCGGCCGGCGCCACGTGACTGTCCATCTTGCTGTTGATGAAGGCGATGTTGTCGAAGCTGGCGGTGCCGCCCGGGCTGCGCGCCAGATAGGTGGCGCCGGTCGGCACATCGCTTTTGAGCGCGCCCGGGCCGGGGCCGTGCGTCAGGCTGCTGTTGAGGAATACGTAGCCCTTGTCGCTGGCGCTGACCACCCGTGCCTGCAATACGTAGCCGCCGCTGCTGGCGTTGGCGCTGTCGCCCACCGAGCGGATCTCGCTCTCTTCGAACAGGGCCACCTTGCTGCTGCCCCAGATGAAGTCGACGTTGCCGGCCACCAGGGAGCGCCAGAACCAGCTGTAGCCCTTCAGGTTCAGCGTGTCCTGTTCGCTGAAGAAGCTGGCGTTCTTGGCCACCAGGCGGCCATCGCTGTTGAAGTAGATGGTTTCTGCCTGACCGGAAATGCTGGCCGAACGGATCGTGGTGTTCTTCAGGGTCAGCGTGTCGAGCGTGAGCATGTCGACCGCCTCGACCAGCAGCACGGAGCGCCCGCCGCTCGGCGTGCCGGTGCCGCCGGGCACTTCGCTGCCGCCGGTGCCGGAGTTGAAGCTCTCGTTGTTGGTGTACTGGATCAGCACGCCATCGCGGCTTTCGCCCTTGACGGTCAAGTTGTCCTTGCCGCGCAGGTACAGCAGTTCGGTGTAGGTGCCATTGCGCACGTCGATGGTGGCCGGTTCGGCCTTGGCGACGCTTTTCACCACGTAATTGATGGCGCCTTGCACGGTGCGGAAGTCGGCCGGACCGTCGTCGTCCACCGTCACCACGCTCGACGTGGGCGCGGCGGCCTTGGTGGTGAAGCTCCAGTTGGCGGCCTTGCCGATGCCCACGAACGGCGTGCCGCCCAGCGTGGTGTTGACGAACACGCCGTTGGCAATGGCGACGTAGTACTCGGTGCCGTAGTCCAGCTTGTTGTTGTGCGGCTTGATAGTGACGCTGTTGCCCACGATGCTGATCGGCAGGTAATTCATCTTGCGCACCTGCGTCTGGCCCGTGTGGCCCAGCGCGTCGACTTCGCCGGCAAGCTTGATCACGTCGACCAGCGCGTCGTCGCTCTTGCGGAAGATGCGGATGGTGCCGCCCGTGCCCAAGGTGGGTGGGGTGTCGAACACCAGCTTGAGCGGCGCGTCGATGTAGGCGTCGGCGGAGGCGGCGGCGGGGAAGCTCGCGCCGTTGAGCAGATAGGTCTGGCTGGGCTGGACGAACTGCGGCGTGATGGTGGCGGCAATGCTGCGCGTGAGCGTGGGGTCCGAGCCGCTGGTAAACACGATTTTCGCGGTACCGGGGCCGACCGGCGTCAGGGTGACGCTGTTGCCATTGGCGACGACGCTGGCCACCGCCGGATTGCTGGAGCTGGCGCTGAAGGTGTCGGCCGTGCCGTTAGCCTGCCTGGCGGTCACGCTGATCGTGACCGGCGCATCGCCCGCTTCGGCGCTGTAGGTGGTGATGCCAGGAGTGATGGTCAGCTGCACCGGTTTCATGGCCGGGTCGCCCACGCGCACGTCGTCGATCATGAACGACTTGTTGGCCGTGTACAGGCCGATCAGCCCGCGCGCCGTGAAGGCCGTGTCGGTGATCGACCCGAGCTTTTCACCGTCGAGGTAGACGGTCAGGGTACTGCCGATCATCTCGAAGCGCACCGTGTAGAACTGCGCGTCCATGTTGATGGGGCGGCGCGTCTGATTCGGGCGGCTCAGGCTGCCATTCAACATCTTGGCGATTTCGACCTGGGTGCTGGTGGTGCTGTTCTGCACGTTCAGACCGGCGCCGTACCAGTTGGTGGGGCTGACGTAGCGCGTCACCAGGTACAGCTGCTTGTTGCCGGTGGTGCCGTTGGTCATGGGGCGGATGCGCGCTTCGACGTAATAGTCGCCCGATGGCACGCCGCCGAAGGCGCTGTCCTTGACCAGTGCCAGCACGCCGCCGGTGCTGGCCGCCGTGTATTGCAGCACGCGGTTGGTCGAGCCGGCCGCTTCCAGCGGCGTGGTGAAGGCGCCGTTGGGGCCCGCCAGCGGCAGCAGATTCCACTTGGCCGTGCTGCCGGACTGGAAGTCGTCGCAGAAATACAGCCCGGTGGCAGGGCAGGTCAGTGTGGGATTGGTGTCCACCACCACGCTGCCCGTTCCGCTGATGGTGGTGGTCAGCTTGCCGCCGCCCGCCTGCGCCAGTGCGTTGGCCTTGACCAGCGCGATCGGGCGCGGCGTGTAGGCATACGGCGGGGCCCAGGTCACGTTGTTGGAGATCGAGCAGGACAGGGCCGCGCCGTTCAGCGTCGAGCCGGTGTCTTTGAAGGCGCCGGCGCTGCCGCCCGGGTTCTTGACGATATCGTCGCAGCCGCGCGCGCCCGTGATGGCGAACACGTTGTTGTTCGACAGGATCTTGGCGTTGGCGCCGGGGCCGACGCTGTAGCTGTTGGCATACACCGGCAACACTTTGTTGCCGGCGTAGTAATTGTTGAACAGGTGGACCATGCCGAAGCGCACGCGCGGGGCGCGGCTGGCGATGTCGGCGAACACGTTGTTGCTCATCGTGATGCGCAACTTGCCTTCGTCCGCCGTGGCCGAATCGGACGAGCCGATCAGGTTGTTCTTGTTGTGCTGGGCGAAGTGGTTGTACGACACCGTCACGAAGTCGGACGCGTTGGTGATGTCGAGCGCGCCGTCGTGGCATTGTTTCAGGTGGCCGTTTTCAGTCGGGAACTGGTCGTCCGTCTTGGGGGCATCGGTAAAGCTGTTGTGGTCGATCCAGATGTGGTCCGAGCCGGTGATGGCGATGCCGTCGTAGGCCGCGTTCCAGTTGCCGGTGCTGCCGTCGTTGGGGTCGAACACGGGGCCGACATCGCATGGGTTCATGATCTTGAGGTTGCGGATAATGATCTGCGACGCGTTCGAGATGACGATGTGGCCGTTGCTGATGCCGGAATTGCTGGTGCCGCCGATCAGGGTGGTGTTGCTTTTCAGGCGGATCGCGCCGCGCGCGGCCTGGTCGCCCGTGCTGACGTACGGCGTGCCTTCAGTCATGTCGATGATGCCGGACAGCTTGATGATCTTGGGCGTGGTGCCGCCGTTGTTGATGGCCGCCAGCAACTGCTTGCGGTTGGTGACGGTGTAGATCTGGCTGTCGATGGCGTTGGCGCCGCCGATGGTGCCGCCTGCCTGGCTGGCCCAGCCGTCAGCGGGGGCGACCTGTCGGGCTGGATCGATGGGGTCGGCGGCCTGGGCGCCGGAACAGACCATCAGCACGGCGGCGCATAGCGCGGCCTTGAAACGGGGTTGGTGCATGTCGAATCTCCATTGCGTGCGCGGTCATTGCCGCGCCTGCTTAATATTGTTTGGCCGCAGCGTCGCTGCAGCTAAGATAACGTGCTGGGCGCTCCCGGATCAGCGGCGGCGGCGCGAGTACGCCAGCGCGCCCAGTGCGCCCAGCAGCAGGGCGGCGGATGCCGGTTCCGGCACGTCGGCCGGCGCTTGCAGGGCGAGTTGGGTGGTGAGCGGCACGAAGTCGCTGTTCCAGGTGACCGACGACAGATCCAGGCCGATGGTGTGATCGTTCAGCACGCTTAGCACGGGCATGCCGACTATGCCTGCCGTGTTGGCCAGCGTGAACGCGCCGATGGGGGCGGCCAGGGTCGCGCCGAAGTCGAAGGTGAAGCGATAGTTGCCGACCGGGATGGCGTCGTTGGCGTAGATGGCCAGCAGGCCGTCGGCGGTGAAATCGAAGCCGAACAGGTAGTCGCCCGAGATGAACTCGGTGCCGCTCAGGCTGTTGTCGAGCATGGCCGTATTCGAACCGGGCTCGGCATTAAACCCATGGTCGACGCCCAGCACGGCCTCGCCGCCGTTGTAGGTCGCCGTGATGGTGCTGCCTTGCAGCGGCAGCACGCCCGCCTGCGCTTGTCCTGCGGCCAGCACGGCCGCAAGTGTTCCCAATAGCATCGTTCTTTTCATTGTTATCTTCCTTAGAACTGTGATTGAAACTGCCTGTACTACCCCTGGTCACTACCTTGTTGCGATCCCGCGTGCTTACTTCGCTGCGACTTTGCCCTCTGGCACGTTCAGCGTGGTGTTAATTTTCTTGCCGGCGATGGTCACGTTGATCAGTTTCAAGCCGCGCACGTTGTACAGGAAATACGGCTGGGCCACGTTGGCCGGCGTGCCGAAATCGCAGTCGCGGATGGTCACGTTGCTGATCGGCAGAATCGGCAGCGGCTTGGCGCCGTTGTAGTCGAACGAGACCGGGCCCAGCAGCACGAATGCATGCCAGCACGAGAACTGGCCCTTGCCCGTGTCGACGGTACCGACCTTGACGCCGGAAATGTGGATGTCGGACACCACGGGCGGGCGGATGCGCACGTTATCCGCATTCGGCGCGTAGTCGCAATCGATGGTCATCACGGCGCCGGCCGACGACGACACCGTGTTGGGCGGAATCGGCGAGCCGGGCAGGGGCGTGTAGTAATGCGGCTTGACGTTCACGCCATTGGGAATGGTGACGTTGCGCACGTAGAAATGCTTGAGGTAGCCGCCACGGTTCATGTTGGTCTTCATGCGGATGGCCGTGTCGAGCGGGTTGGTGGCCCAGTTGACGTTGCGGAACTCGATGTTCTGCGCGTAGATGTTCTGGATGCCGCCGGACATTTCGCTGCCCAGGGTCACGCCGCCGTGGCCGCTGTTCATGATGCAGTTCTGGATCAGCACGTTCTGGGTCGGGCCGTGCTGGGTATCCAGGTTCTTGCCGGCCTTGATCGCGATGCAGTCGTCGCCGCAGTTGAAGGTGCAGTCTTCCACCAGCACGTTGTCGCACGCTTCCGGGTCGAAGCCGTCGCTGTTCGGGCCCATGCTGTCCATGTGCACGCCGCGGATTTCCAGATTTTTACAGTGGACCGGGTGGTGCTGCCAGAACGGCGCCTGGTTGACCTGGTAGCCTTTGAGCAGCACATTGGTACAGCTGATGAATTCGATCATGCACGGACGCAGGTAGTGGCCCCTGCCGAAGATGCGTTTGCCGACCGGCACGCCGGCTTCCGACAGCGACGGCAGGTACGACTCATCCCAGCGGAAACGCACGCCGTCGCCTTCGATCAGCTTGGCCTGCGCTTCGGACAGGCCGGGCGCGACGGTGCGGATGGACGGCGGGTTGGCCGGGTTGACGACCACTTGCGAGGCATGCTGGTTGGGGCCGCTCTTGCGCTTGATTTTCCAGTCCCACCAGCAGTCGCCCGTGGCGGCCAGCGGCACGCCGCCCTGGCCGTCCAGGATGCTGGTCCAGTCTTCGCCGGTCAGGGCGATGTTGGTCTGGCCGTTGGCGTACACCAGCGGCGAGTAATTCAGGCAGTCGTTGCTTTGCCAGCGCGACAGCACCAACTTGCCGTTGGGGCCGCAGTCGACGTCGCCGTACTTGGCGTAATCGGCCGGATCGTTGCCGAAGAAGACGTGGGCGCCGGCCTTCAGGTGCACGTGCACATTGGACTTGAGCACGATCGGGCCCTTGCACAGCCAGTTGCCGGCCGGGATCACCACGCGCCCGCCACCGGCGGCGCTGCATGCGGCGATCGCGGCGGCAATGGCTGGGTAGCAATCGGCCGCGTCCGGGGCGGTGGTCAAGACCATGCCGGCGTCGTGATGGCCCTTGAAGCCCATGACCTCGACCGTATTGCAGGGCGCCGCGCCGTGGGCGGTGATGACGAAATCCTGCTGGCGGAACGCCAGCGGCTTCTTGAAACTGGCGGCGATTCTGGCGGCCCGGTTCCATGGATCGCCGGCTTGCGCGGCCTGCGCCAGCGGCGCGGCCATGCTGCCCCCCATGGCCAGACCGGCCGCTGAGGCGGCGCGCATCAGGGCGCGGCGTTGAAGATTGACGGGTTGGTCAGAGGATTGGTCCATGCGAGGCTCCTGCTTCTATTAAATGAAATGCTGCTGTTCGGTGTTGCGGGTACGGGGCGATTGCACACTCAAGCCGGTTCGGCTTGAGCGTGCAGTCAGAACTTTGTTGCTTAAGGTATGTTGCTTAGTATGTTGCTTAAGATATCGCTTAAAACGCGTACGTGGCCGACACATTGTAGGCGCGACCGATGGGGCTGGCTGCGCTGCTGAGGTAACCGTTCGAGTAACCGCTGTGGTTGGTGACCGGCGGCTTGGCGTCGAGCATGTTGGTGATGCCGGCGATGATGGTGATGTGCTTGAAGCCGGAATAGGTGCCGGTCAGGTTCCAGGTTTTGTACGGCGCAATGTCGCGGTGGTACTGGGCCGCGACCAGATTCTGGTCGTCGTAGCCGGCGTTGTAGTTCTGCGTCAGCTGCGCGGCCATGTCGCCTTTTTTCCAGCTCAGCGCCAACGTGTGCTTCCAGCGGAAGGTGATGATCGGGAAGCTGCTGGTGGTGCCGTTGCTGGCCAGACCGAAGCGGCCCACGTTGGACACCCACGGGCTGCCTTCCTCGAGCTGGTTGTCGAAGCGGGTCAGGTAGGTGCCGTCGAGCTGCACGCGGAAGTCGCCGTAGGCGCTGCTGCGCGGGAAGGCGTAGCTGGCCGACACGTCGATACCGGCCGCTTTCTGGCCGGCAAGGTTCATCGTGGTGTTCTTGATGTAATCCAGCGTGCCGTCGGCCTTGCGCACGAACAGGGCGGCGTACTTGACCGGATCGAGGAAGTAGGCTTGCTCGGGCAGGTTGGCCAGCATGTCCTTCATGCGGATGTCCCAGTAGTCGAACGAGACGGTCAGGTCCTTGGCCGGCTCGATGACCATGCCCAGGGTGAAGCCCTTGGAGGTTTCAGGCTTGAGGTCGGCGTTCGAACCGGTCTGCTTGGGCAGCTGCACGTTGCACACGTCGGCCGTCACGTAGCCGGGCTTGGCGGTGCCGCTGCCGGCCACGCCGGGGGTGCCTGGACACAGCACCGGATCGTCCCACTTGCTCGACGTCAGGCCGTTGGCGCCGGGCAGGCGGTAACCGTAGGCGTCGAACAGGGTCGGGGCGCGAAAGCCCGTATTGGCCGAACCGCGGAACATCAGCGACTTCATCGGTTCCCAGCGGAAGCTGGCTTTCGGATTGAAGGTGTTGCCGAAGTCGCTGAAATAGTCGTTGCGCGCGGCCAGGTTGATGTTCAGTGTCTTGGTCAGCGGAATATCCAGCTCGGCGAACAGGGCCGACACGTTGCGTCCGCCGGCGCCGCGCGAGGGCGAGGCGTTGGCATAGGTCACTTGCGAGACGATGGCCAGCCGGTTGTCTTCGGTGGTGTCGCGGTGGAAGTCGGCGCCCACGGCCAGGGCCAGGTCGCCACCGGCGATGGCCATCAGCGGCCGGCTGAAGTTGACGTCCACGCCGGCGAAGGTGCTCTTGGAATAGCGGTTCTTCTGGCCATCGACGGAAATGCTGGCCAGATAATCGCGCCCGGCCTGATCTTGCAGGCCGAACGGATTGAGCGCGCCGTTCTTGATGCCGGCCAGCAGGCCCGGGCCATTCATGTAGCCGTTATGGTAAAAGTTTTCGCGCACGCTGGAGCCGTACACCACGCCCAGCTTGTAGTCCCACTCGCCCAGGCGGCCCTGGTCGTCCAGCGCCAGGCGCTGGTTGACCTGGATATCCTTGGTGGCGGCCAGGCCCAGATCGGCCACGCTCCAGGTCACCAGCAGGGGCTGGCCCGTCACGCCGGCCACGGCCGGCACGCCGCCGCTGGCGCCCGGATACCATTTGCTGGAGGACGGCAGCTGCGCGGTCACGCCGGCGGCGGCCAGGCTGGTGGTCGGATTGCGGGTGGCGATGATGTACGACTGGCCGCGCAGGTATTCCAGGCTCATCGTGTGGTCGTCCGAGAAGCGCTTGGTGCCCTTGGCGAAAAAGGTCACTTGCTGATTCTCGTACAGGGCGGTGCCGTATTCGTTGTTGTCCAGCACGCAGGTGTTCTTGGCGCCCTGGATCGAGAAGGGCGCCAGGCAGCCGCTGGCGGCGTACGGATTGGCGGCCGTCTTGTTGCTGGCCGTGGTGAAGTTGGCCGGGGTGGCGAAGCCGCCCGTGGCCAGGCTCGGTGCGCGGCCGATGCTGGCCAGCAGTTCGGGCGAGCTCAGTTCGGCGCGGTCGCGCGCGGCCAGACGACTGCGCTCGTGCGCGTCGATGGTGGCGTAGACGTTCCAGCCGTCGCGGGCCAGGTTGCCGCGCCCGACCGTGATGCTGGCGCGCTGCTCGTCGCCGCCGCCGTGTTTTTCCGGCTGGATGTACTGGCCCGTCAGGGTGGCGCCTTCGAAGCTGGCCTTGGTGATGAAGTTGACCACGCCGCCGATGGCGTTGGAGCCGTAGATCGACGAGGCGCCGTCGCGCAGGATTTCCACGCGCGACAGGGCGCTCATGGGAATGATGTCCAGGTTGGCGTAACCGTCGGCGATGGCTTCGTTGGCCAGGCGGCGGCCGTTGAGCAGCACCAGGGTGCGGTTCACACCCAGGCCGCGCAGGTTGATGTTGGTGCCGGAGCCGGCGTTGGACGGCGCCAGCGAGGCCGACTGGGGCAGGGCCATCATCACGTCGGCCAGGGTGGTCATGCCGCGCTTGGCGAATTCTTCCGCCTTCATGGTCGTCACGGGCAAGGCCGCTTCGGTGGCCAGGCGCTTGATGCTCGAGCCGGTCACTTCGACGCGCTGGATCGGTTCTTCGGCCTGCCGGGCGTGGGCCTGGCCCATCATGGTCAGCACGGCGAGGGTGATCGCGCTGAGCACCATGGTCGGGGCGCGGCGCGGGGCAGCGGTGCTGTTGTCCAGGGTCGGGCTGGCGGTGTTGTTGAAATGCGTCATGTAAGGCTGTCTCCTGCGGATTTGTCGATGTAGTTGCGCAGATTCAGCAGCGGGCGACGCTTTGCCGGCCGCTGGCTGCGCATATAAGCCAGGCACCGGTTGCGGCACGGTGCCGTTCGGGCACCTCGCGTGCCCTGTGCCACTACGACGAAGACGGCTGGACGCCGCCGGGGTCGGAGATGGTCGCTAATTTAGATCGGGGTCAGGCCGTGCCGCGGGGCGGCGCCAGGATGGTGGTGTGCAGGGTCATGGGGTCTCGTTGAGTTTAGTTTTAAGTTCGCGGCAATCTGGTGCGCGAATCGCTTGCTGCTGGTGTTGCTGAACTTGCTGAACTTGCTGAACTTGCTGAACTTGCTGGTGTTGCGGAACTTGCTGGTTGCCTGATTCATGCTAGCCACGCGAAAACGTGCGCGTGACGCGTTCCAGATGGGCGCGCATGGCGCTGCGCGCCGCCGCCGGATCGCGCGCGACGATGGCCGCGAGAATGCGGCGGTGGTCCTTGAGCGTTTCCTGGCGCAGCTCTTCGGTCTGAAAGTGTTCCTTGAGCTTGTGCCACAGGCGCCCGCGCTGGTTCCACAGGTAGTCGACCATGCCGACGAAGGCGCTGTTGCCGGTGGCGCGGGCGATGGCGAGGTGGAAATTGCGGTCGGCCTGCTCGTTGCTGCCGACGTTGGCGTGGTGGCGTTCCATTGCTTCGACCGCTTCCAGAATGGCGTCGATGGCGCTGTCGGTGGCCATGCGCGCGGCGATGGCGCACACTTCGCCTTCGATCAGGCGGCGTGCCGACAACACTTCGAACGGGCCGGGGCCGCCTTCGTCGCTGCCCGGCGCGCCGCCGTTGCTGTTATTGTGGTCTGGGCTGGTGGAATTGTTGTGGGCGATATAAACGCCGGAGCCGCTGCGCACTTCGACCAGACCGCCCAGTTCGAGGGCGATCAGTGCTTCGCGCAGGGACGCGCGGCTGAGGGACAGGCGGGTGGCCAGTTCGCGCTCGGAGGGCAGGCGCGCGCCGGGCTGCAAACGCTCTTCGCGGATCAGGTCCTTGATGCGTTCGGCGACGACCAGATATAGCCGCGGTTCGGGCGGCGCTGAGTCTAGCGTAGCGGAAACTTTTTTTAACATGGCCCGAATACACCTCTATTTGGTCAGGCCATTCTAAAGTGGTCTTACCAATTGCGCAAGGTGCTCCGACCAAATAAATTACTCATTTAAATTACTCAATTCGCCCGGGCCGTGATCAGGCGGCGCTGCATGTCGGCGAAGGTACGCTGCACCCGCCCCACGACGTTGCCGGTCAGGTAACGCAGCGTGGCGAGGGGGTGGCGCACTCCGTAACCCTGGCGGCCCAGATTCTGCGGCAGAAAGAAGCGGCTGAAGCGATCCAGCGCGCCCGCATCGCTGGTGCGGAAGCGTCCGTTGGCGTGGGTGGTCTTGAAGCCGTACTCATTACTGAACAAAAACACGGCGCCGGGGGAGGTCATGGACATGTCGTACGGTGTGCCAACCGCTAGTTCGGCGTAGCCGCGCAGATAGGACACGGCAATGACCCGGTCCAGATCGGGCAGGTAGATGCGCAGCGGCTGGATCAGGCCGGTCAGTTCCAGCAGATGGGGCAGCACCAGCAGGCTGGCGCGCACGCGTGCGCGGTGCTGGCCCACGGCGTCGCGCACCTGCTGCGCCGTGGCCGGCGGCTCGGGCGGCAGCACTTCGAGCGGCTGGCGCGCCAGCTTTTCCCAGTGGCTGATGGCCATGTCGCTGCGGCGCACCGTGGTGGCGGGCGTATCGTGGTCCAGGTCAAGCTTGCCGCCCGGCTGCATGAAGCGCACCGAGGCGGTGGCCTGCGCGCGCGCCGCCCAGCGCGCCACCGCGCCCACGCTGTTCTGGCCATCGTTGAGATAATTGTTTTCGATGCTGGAAAAGGTGGCGAAGGAAGCGAACGGGATGGTGATGGTGGGCGCAAACGCGGCGATCTGCAGTTTGATGCGCTGCAGTTTGTGCTCGGCGGCGCGGCGGCGCGCCTCGGCTTCGAACGGGTTGCCGACCCAGGTGGCATAGCCGAACTGGGTCATGAGAATGTCGATATGGCGGCCCAGCGGCGCGAGCTTGCGCTTGACGTCGCGGCACAGCGCGGCGCTGTCGATGGCGCAGTCGTTCAGGTTCAGGATGTTGCGCCCGCCACAGGTGATCATGGCGTAGGAGTGGCCGTCGGCATGGGGGTGGACCGTGATGGCCATGTCGTTGTCGAGGCACACCGGCAGGCCGGACAGGCATTCGATGACGGTAAAGCCGTTGCGGCGCAGGTAGGTGACGACGCGCTTGTCCTTGGTGCGCTGGAACAGCAAGGTGACCTTGCGGGGGAAGTCCTGCTTCAGGCGGCGAATGAACGAGAGCGAGAAGTGGTCGGCCTGTTCTTGTGAAAACCAGACGAAGGTGGTGCGGTGCTGGCTGGCGACCTCCTTGACCAGCCCGGCGTTCGAGGTGGAGCCGTCAAGCAGGCTCCAGCCGTTGTTGAACGCCGGGCCTTCCACCCACGGATCGACCAGCAGCAGGGTTTCGGCATTGGTGACGTAAAAGCTGGCGTGGTTGACGAAGGTGAGGACCTGGGTTTTCATGATGGCGGACCGGGTGAGGTTGTGGTGTTGCCAGCCGGGTAACCGGGCGCACGCTCAGATGGCGATGAAGCGCCCCCGGTGAAAGCCCAGCGTGCGATGCGGATGGGAGTGGCAGCGCTCCACCTCGGCCACGAAGATCACGTGGTCGCCTTCGTCGTAGCGGCTGCGCTGGCGGCACTCGAACCAGGCCACCGTGCCGGCCAGCACCGGAATGCCGTGGCGCGACAGCTGATAGGGCAGGGTGTCGAAGCGCTGCTCGCCCTGGCGCGTGAAGCGCTGAGCCACCTCGATCTGGTCGCCGGCCAGCACGTTGATGACGTAGGAGTCGGCCGCGCGAAACGCGTCCAGCGTGCTGGAGTGGCGCGACAAGCTCCACAGCACCAGGGGCGGCTCGAGTGACACGGAATTGAAGGACTGGATGGTGATGCCGAAAAAGGCTCCGTCCGGCAACTTGGCGGTCACGACCGTCACGCCGGTGGCGAACTGCGACAAGGCCTTGCTGAAGTAGCGCGTATCAAATTCGGGAGTGGCGTCGCACAAGGATGGAACTTGCATGGAGGACCTTTCGCGGGTGAGGAACCTACGATTCATACTAGGGCCGGACGGCGGCGCAGCGTTGATCGCACACAAACTGACAGGTCGGCCGTGCCGGCCGGTCACGTCGGCGCCGTTGTGCCCACGCTGGATGTTTTCCATTAGAATTGATTGATTTCCGACCCATATCACCCGAGGCAGCAATGGCAATCGCACTTCACCCCGACCAGGTTGCATGAGTCTGGCCCTGCCCGCGGGCGCCGGGCCGCTAAACGGCGCGCCCGAGCGGCGTCTGGCCATCGGCGTGCTGCTGTCGCTGGCGCTGCACGCTCTGGTGTTGTCGCTGCAGTTCGGGGCTTCGGCCTTGAGTGAAGCGGGCGGGGCAGCTGCCATCGTCGTGCGGATCGCCGGGGTGGCGCCGTCACCGGCCACGGTGCCGACGCCGGTAACCGCGCCGCTGCCCGATGCGGCGGCACCGTTGCCGTTGCCGCCAGCGCCAGCGCCAGCGCCACCGCCACCGCCGGCTGGCCGTGGCATGCGCTTGATCGATCCCGTGCCGGCGCCGGTCCCGCCGGCGCCGCCCAAGCCTGCCGTAGCGCCCTTGCCGGTCAGGCCCACAGCGCGCAAGGCCAAGCGCATCAGCACGCCGGCGGTGCGCGATCCGGAGGTGGCAAGCCGTGTGATTGCCCAGGATGCCATCAAGAACGATTTTGTCGTTCCCTTGCCGCAACCGGAGGAGGCCGAGCAAAAAAGTATCGATCCGATGGACGCCCAGGAGGGCGAGGATGCGGCTGCGGTGGCGCAGGCTGCGGCCGATGCGGCTGCGGCCGAGGCGGCCCGCATTGCGAGTGAGAGGCTTGCGAGTGATCGGCTTGCAAGTGAGCGGCTTGCGACTGAACGCATGGCGGCAGAGCGCGTTGCGGCCGAGCACGTTGCGGCTGAGCAGGCCGCTGCGCGCTTGCAAGCCGAACAGGAACAATCGAAACGCGATGCGGTCGCACGCGAACTGGCGCTGACTCAAGAAGTGCAGGCGCGGGAACAGGTCGCGCGCGATGCGGCAGCTCGTGACAACCTGGCGCGTGAAACCATGGCGCGCGAGCAGGCAGCACGTGAGCAGGCAGCACGTGAGCTGGCAGCACGTGAGCAGGCAGCGCGCGAACGCGCGGCACAGGAATTGCTGCAGGCGCGGCGCGCGCAGGACCAGCGGGCTCAAGAAAAACTGGCTCAGGAAAAACTGGCCCAGGAAAAGCGTGCTCAGGACAGGCTGGCGCAGGAAAGGCTGGCGCAGGAAAAATTGATGCAGGAGCGTGCAATGCAGGAGCAAGCGGCCCAAGAGCGCGCGGCCCAGCAAGCTGCCCAAGAGCGCGCGGCCCAACAAGCGGCCCAACAAGCAGCCCAGCAAGCAGCCCAGCAAGCAGCCCAGCAAGCAGCCCAGCAAGCCGCCCAGCAAGCCGCCCAGCAAGCGGCGCGGCAAGCCGCCCAGCAGCAGGCCGATCAGGCGGCCCGCGACGGCGCGGCCAGCGCAGCAGGCAATGGCGCCGGTGGTCGCGCAAACTCGCCCGCCATCCCGAAAGACTTGTTGGCCGGTCCGCTGAGCAACAGGGCACGCGATCTGGTACGGGGGCTGGACCTGCTCAAGGGCGACCCGCCGGCGCCGCGCATGGGGGGCGAGCGCCGCGCCGTGGTGGGCAATCTGGAGCGGGACGTGCCGCTGCGCATGTATGCAGACAGCTGGCGTCAGAAAATCGAGCGCAACGGGACGATCAACTATCCCCGTTCATGGGCCGACCTGACCCGTACCGACCCACTGGTGAGCGTAGCGGTGCGCAGCGATGGCAGCGTCGAAGCGGTCACCATCGTGCGTTCGAGCGGCGTGCCGGAGATGGACGAGGCGGTCAAACGCATCGTGCGCGTCAATGCGCGCTACTCGGCGTTTCCGCCCAATATAGCGTCGCGATACGATGTGCTCGATATCCGCCGCGTATGGAGTTTCGGCGATGCGCTGAAGCTGCTGGAAGAGGTACCTTAGGCGGGCGCGCCCGGTGGCGCGCCACCATCTTCGTCGGCGCCAGCGTCACCGCCGCGACTGAACCCGCTAATGCCGGCGCCGCCGTGACGTTCCTCGGCAAGGCGGCGCAGCAGCGCTTCGACCGTGTCCAGGTTGGCCGGCTTGATGAGGTGGTGATCGAAGCCGGCCGACTTGCTGCGCGCGCGGTCGTTGGCGTCGCCCCAGCCGGTCAGCGCCACCAGCACCAGCCCGGGCGCCAGTTGCGCCAACTGCGTATCGGCGCGCAGCCGCTCGGCCAGTTCGTAACCGTTCATGCCCGGCATGCCGATGTCCAGGAACGCCACGTCGGGCCGGAACTGGGGCGCCAGCTGCAACGCCTGGGCGCCGTCATTGGCCACCACGCTGGTGTGGCCGACGATCTCCATCAAGGCCGACAGCATTTCGGCGGCATCGGCGTTGTCGTCCACGATCATCACGCGCAGGCCGGTGGGGTGGGGGGCAGGGGTCATCGGGGCGGGCTCCAGGGTCTGTGCAGGGGGGCCGCTCACGGGCAGGCGGATGTGGAAGGTACTGCCCTGGCCGCTGCCAGCGCTGTCGAGCGTGATGGTGCCGCCGTGCAGTTCGAGCAGCCGGCGCGCCAGCGACAGTCCGATGCCCAGGCCGCCCTGGGCCCGGTCGATCGACGCGCCCACCTGGGAAAACATCTCAAACACCGAGGCGGCCGCTTCGCGCGGAATGCCGATGCCGTTGTCGCGCACCGACACCAGCACGCTGTGTTCCTCGCGGGTGGCGGTCACGCTGATGGCGCCGCCGGGCGGCGTGTACTTGGCGGCATTGTTCAAGACATTTCCCAGCACCTGGCTGATGCGGGTCGGGTCGACGTCCAGCAGCACCGGTGCCTCGGGCAAGCTGATGCTGAGGCGGTGGCCGCTGGCCTCGAACAGCGGCATGCTGGTGTCGACCGCGCTCGAGAGCACGCTGGCCAGGTCGATGCGCGCCAGTTTCAGCTCCATGTTGCCGCGCGTGACGCGGGCGATATCGAGCAGGTCGTCCACCAGATTGACCATCTGGTTGACCTGCCGTTCCATCATGTCGCGCACCTTGCCGACCGTGGCGGGATCGTGCGCGGCCATGCGCATCACTTGCAAGCCGTTGCGGATGGGCGCCAGCGGATTGCGCAGCTCGTGCGCCAGGATGGCCAGGAACTCGGTCTTGCGGCGGTCTTCCTCGCGCAACGTGGCGGCGGCGCGCACCCGCTCGATGTGGGCCCAGCAGCGCTCCACGGTTTCTTCGACCAGCGCCACCTCGTGGTCGGTCCACACGCGCGGGCGGTCCTGATGCACCGCCATCATGGCCACCAGGCGACCTTCCTTGACCAGTGGGCAGCAGATGATGGCCTTGCAGCTGATGGCGTTGAACATGGCCGCGCCGTCGTTCTCGCTCAGCTCGCGGTCGACGTCGCAGATGCGCAACGTGTGACCGTGGCGCATCTCGTGGGCGGCGCGGGCGCCGAACAGGTCCAGCGAATACACCCCCACCGTGCTGACGGCGCCCGGCGCGGTCCAGTCGTAGCGGATGGTGAACTGGTCGTTGTCGTGTTCCACGTCGGCATAGGGGCAGCGCGTCGCTTCCAGATGCTGGCCCAGCAGCAGGGTGGTGATGGCCATCACCGTTTCCGGGTCGGCCGCGTTGCGCGTGGCCTGGCTCATGGTGTCGAGCAGACGCAGGCGTTCCTCGCCGCGCTTGCGCTCGTCCACGTCGATGTGAATGCCGATCCACTCGGCAACCTGACCGTCCGCGCCGTGGATCGGCACGGCGCGCACGTTCATGTAGCGGTACAGCCCGTCCGCGCGGCGCAGCCGCATATCCGCCAGGAACATCGCGTTCTCGGCCAGCGCCCGCCGCCACAGCCCGGCCACCCGGTCCTGGTCGTCCGGATGCACCGCCTGAAGCCAGCCCCAGCCGTGCGCCTGCTCGGGACTCTGGCCGGTGTAGGCATTCCAGCCCGGCTGCTCGGTCTCGAACTCGCCGCTGGGCGGCACGTGCCACACGATGGTGCTGCTGGCCACCACCAGCGAGCGGTAGCGCGTTTCGTTGGTGCGCAGGGCGGCATCGCTGGCGGCGGCCACGGCGGCGAGGGCGTTGTTGGAAAATTCGGTCTGGGTCATGGCAAAGACATCGGTGAAACACGTTCCTTCGGCGGATTTGCCGAGCCCAGCAGCTTGCCACAAAACAGCTTTTACCGTCGCCAAGACGAGTGCGGCGGCGCCGGGTCAGCCGTTTGATCTTCAGCAAAGCCGGCGCCGGGGACTCCCTTACCCTGAATCTCATCGTGATTACATTAGCAACCATCATGTATCGTTTATTAACGCCGCGTCCGCTAAAACCTGGTTTGCCGCGCCTTGAGGGCGCGCGGGCGCGCCTGTTCGCGCTGTTGCCGCTCCTGCTGCCCCTGCTGCTGATCGGGCTGTCAGGGTGCAGCACGCGCATGCCGGTGGGCGCGCCCGCGCCGCTGGTCGGCGACGGGCCCGATACGCCGGCGCCGCGCACCCGGCTCATTACCCAGCAGCTGATCCAGGCCGAGCGGCGCCAGCGCGAACAGGGCATCAACAAGGCGGTCGCCAGCCTGATCGTCAACGATCCGGCGCCGTACCAGATCGGCGCGGGCGACATTCTGTCGATCGTGGTGTGGGATCACCCCGAGCTGACGGCGCAAGGGGTGGCCGCGTCGGCCAGCCATGCCGACCAGGGCACGCCGGGCGCGCCGCCGGTCGGGTTCGTGGTCGACCACCAGGGCAGGGTGCAATTTCCCTTCGCCGGGCTGGTGCCGCTGGCCGGGCTGACCGAGGAACAGGCGCGCAGTCTGCTGGCCAGGCGGCTGGCGAAATACATCACCGATCCCAACGTGACCTTGCGGGTACAGGCCTACCGCAGCAAGCGCGTGTACATCGATGGCGAAGTCAAGGCGCCGGGCCAGCAAGCCATCAACGACATTCCCATGACCTTGATGGAGGCGCTCAACCGGGCCGGCGGCCTGCTGCCCACGGCCGACCAGAGCCGCATCGCGCTGGAGCGGGGCGACGCGCGTTATCACATCGACCTGCGCGCGCTGGTACAGAAGGGCATCAATCCGGGCAGTGTGATGCTGGCGCCAGGCGACGTGGTGCGGGTCCACTCGCGCGACGAAAGCAAGATTTTTGTCTCCGGCGAAGTGGTCAGCCCCAGGGCCCTAACCATGCACAACGGGCGCCTGACGCTCAACGAAGCATTGGGCGAGACGGGCGGCATCAGCCCTACCACGGGCGATGCGCGCCAGGTATACGTGGTGCGCAAGACGGGCGACGGCACCCAGGTGTTCCAGCTCGACGCGCGCCGCGCCGGAGCGCTGGCCATGGCCGAGGCGTTCGAGTTGCACCCTAAGGATCTGGTGTACGTGGCCGCCTCGCCGCTGGCCAACTGGCACCGCAACCTGAGCATGATTTTTCCCGGCGCGCTCAGCCAGGCGATCGGCGTGACGCGGCCATGAATATTGGCGGATCAATAACAACGGCATCAATAACAACGGCATCGCATCTACAAGGAGTCCTTCATGAGCCGCCACGGTGACCCGTTACCGGTAACGACTATCCGCCAGGCCGCGCCGATGCTGAGCGTGCCGATGGCGGCGCGCTCGCCCGGGCTCGATCAGGACGTCCACGAGATCGACCTCAAAGGCTATGTCCACATTCTGTACGACAGCCGCTGGCTGATCGGCGCGATCACCCTGCTGGTGACGCTGATGGCGGTGGTGTACGCGCTCATCGCCAGTCCCGTGTACGAAGCCAATCTGATGATTCACGTGGAAGAAGAAAGTCCGAACGCGTCCAAAAATATCCTGTCGGAGGTGTCGTCGCTGTTCGAAACCAAAAAGGCCGCCATCGCCGAAATGGAGCTGCTGCGCTCGCGCATGGTGATCAGCAACGCGGTCGACAATCTGCAGCTGTATCTCGATATCCGTCCCAAATATTTCCCGGTGGTGGGATTCTGGTTCGCCAACCGCAAGGCGACCGAGCTGTCCGAGCCGGGTATCTTCGGCCGCGGCGGCTATGTATGGGGCCCGGAAAAAGCCAGCGTGGCGGTGTTCGACGTGCCCAAGGCGTGGCAAGAAAGTGAATTTACCGTCACGGCGCGCGCTGGCGGGCGCTACCTGCTCAGCGGCGAGGCGCTGGGCGGCGCCCTCGAGGGCGTGGTCGGCAGCACCTTGCGCGCCGCAGTGCGCGGCGGCGAACTGGAATTGCGCATCGGCATGCTGGAAGCGCGCCCGGGCGCCGAGTTCCGCCTGCGCCGGCGCTCGCGCCTGGGCACCATCGAGCGTATCCAGCACGCCATGATGATCACCGAACAGGGCAAGCAGTCCGGCATCATCGAAGTGCGCTTGCAGGGCGACGACCCCCAGCAGATCAACAGCCTGCTGGGCGAGATCGGGCGCGAGTACATGCGCCAGAACCTGGCGCGCAAGACCGAGGAAGCGGAAAAATCGTTGGCCTTTCTGAACCAGCAGCTGCCGGCGTTGAAGCGGCAACTGGAGCTGTCGGAAGAAAAGTACAACAGCTTTCGTAACGTCAACGGCACCATCGACACGCGCGAGGAAGCGCGCCTGAGTCTGCAACAGGCGGCGGCCGCGCGCAGCCGCCGCATCGACCTGATCCAGAAGCGCAGCGAACTGCTGGCGCGCTTCACCGATGACCACCCGATCCTCAAGGGGATCAACCGCCAGCGCGCCGAGGTGGAGGAAGAAATCGCCGAAACCGCCAGACGGATCAAAACCCTGCCCGTGCTGGAGCAGGACGAGTCGCGCCTGCTGCGCGAAATCAAGGTCAACACGGAACTGTACACGGCGCTGTCCAACACGGCCCAGCAGTTGCGGCTCATTTCCGTCGGGCGGGTCAGCAATGTGCGCCTGATCGACGCGCCCATGGCGCCGGAGCGCGCCCTGAAACCGAACCGCCCGCTGATTGTCGCGCTGGCCGTGGTCACCGGCATGTTCCTGGGCATGCTGCTGGCGTTTGCCCGCAAAGCCATGTCCAGCGGCATCGACCATCCGGAAAAGATCGAAAAAATGCTGGGCGCGCGCGTCGTTTATGCCAGCATTCCCCACAGCGCCGCGCAAGACCGGCTGGCACGGCGCGGCCGCGGCGATAGCGCCAAGCTTCCCCTGCTGGCGCACGAAATGCCGGAAGATCCGGCCGTGGAGAGCTTGCGCAGCTTTCGCGCCGCGCTGATGTACGCCATGCCGCATTTAAAGAACAACATCGTCATGTTCGCCGGACCCGGTCGCGAACTCGGCAAGTCGTTCCTGTCGGCGAACTTTGCCGCCGTGATGGCGGCCGGCGGCAAGCGCGTGCTGCTGATCGACGCCGATCTGCGCAACGGCAATCTGCACCGGTATTTCGGGGTGAGCCGGGAGCAGGGGCTCACCCGTGCGATCGCCGGCGCCACGCCGCTCGAGCATGCGGTGCACCGGCGCGTGCTGGAAAATCTGGACTTCATGCCCACCGGGGCGCTGCCGGCCAACCGTGCCGAGTTCCTCCAGCACAGCAATTTTGCCAATCTGCTCGACACCGTCAGCCACGACTACGATATCGTGCTGATCGACCCGCCGCCGATCCTGGCCGTGTCCGACGCTTTGATCATCGGCGCCCTGGTGGGCGCGGTGTTTATCCTGGCGCGCGCAGGGGTGACGACCGAGAGCGAGATCAACGAATCGATCAAGCGGCTGAACCACGCGGGCATTTCGCCGCAGGGGGTGCTGTTCAACGATTTGGCGCTGCGGTTGGCGGGCGCGTCTCATCGACAGTCCGAGCAGCCCCGTCAGCTGGGACATGCGGGTTGACATTGACTTCAAGTAATTGATCGTATGCTTTTGATTACTCAGAGAAATTTATATAGAAAAACGTTGAACTCAGGAACTTGATTGGCGTCAAACCTTGCTCAATAACCGTTTGAGTAAGGAAGCCTTGATGAGTAAGCCAGTCCAGTTTTTGTCGCAGTGCCGTACCCGCTTGCTGCTGCCCGCCGGCGTGAGCTTGCTGTTGTCCGCCTGCGGCGGTAGTGCCGACAGCGGCAGCGCGCCTACGCTGGCGGCGCCGCCGCCAGAGACGCCGCAGCTGCTTGCAACGTACAACGGCATCATCGCGCCACCCGATATCTATGTGGCGCCGACCGGTTCCGACAGCAACAGCGGTAGCCAGAGCGCGCCGTTCCGGACGATCTTGCGCGCGTCGCAGGTCGCCACGGCGGGGGTGACAATCCGCGTGCTGCCAGGCACGTATGCGGGCGGCTTCAAGACTGTCGCCAGCGGCACGGCCGAAGCGCGTATCCGCTACGTGTCGACTTCCAGGTGGGGCGCGAAGATCGTGCCGCCAGCCAGCTCGGCCAGCACCAGTGCGTGGGATAACCGGGGTAGCTATGTCGACATCGAGGGGTTTGAGGTCGACGGCACTGCCGTGCAGGCGGGAACCAAATGGCTATTGGGCATTTACACGGCCGGTTCCTACAGCGCCATCAAGGGCAATCGGGTGCACCATATCGCCAGGACGGTGGCCTGTGCCGGCAGCGGCGGCGGCATCGGCTCGGACAGTTATTACAAAGGCGTGTCCAACGACGTGACGGAGAACGTGGTGCATGATGTCGGTCCGGCGGGCTGCGCTTACTTCCTGGGCATTTTTATCAACACGGCCAGCAGCGACGTGAGCAACAACCTGGTGTACGCCATCAGCGACGCCGGCATTCGCCTGTGGCACGACGCCACCAATAACAATGTGGTCAACAATACCGTGTTCAATGCAGCCGTGGGCGTGCAGGTGGGCGGCGACGGCGGCTACATCGCCAGCGCGCCCAACGACTACACCAAGGTTGCCAACAACATCGTGTATGACGTCAGTCGCTATGGAGTGCAGGAAACCGGCGCGACCGGCACCCACAACACCTACGCCAACAACCTGATCTACAAGACGGGCAGCTATGCAACTCTGCTGAACAATGGTCTGCAGGCGGTCGCCACGGTGGCGGCCGAGCCCCAGTTCACCAGTTATGTGCGCAGTGGCGGAGGCGACTATCATCCCGTGGCGGCGTCGCCCGCAGTGAACAAGGCGCTGGCGGCGTTGTCACCGCCAACGGATATCGAGGGCGCTGCGCGCAACAGCACCATCGGCTACGACATCGGTGCTTACCAGCACCGGGGCACGGCCCCGACACCGACGCCGACGCCAACGCCGACGCCGCCTCCCACTGCCGGGTATCTGTCCGACCTGCCTGTGACCAAGTACAAATATTACGTTGCCGCCACAGGCTCGGATTCGAACGGTGGCACCCAGTCGGCACCGTTCCGCACGATCGCGCGCGCGGCGCAAGCGGCTCTGCCGAGCACAACCGTGTTCGTGGCGCCGGGCACCTATCCAGGTGGGTTCCGTACCAGCGTCAGCGGCAACGCGACCGGCCGCATTTACTTCGTTTCCTCGACCAAGTGGGGTGCCCGCATCGTTCCGCCTGCCAGCTCCAGCAACGACACCGCGTGGGACAACCGCGGCAGCTATGTCGACATTATCGGCTTCGACATCGATGGCACCAGCAGCCAGAGCGGTACCAAGTGGACCCACGGCATTTACAACGGAGGCTCGTATGACAGCATCCGCCACAATCGCGTGCACCATATCGCCCAGACTGTCGCGTGCACCAGCGCCGGCGGCTCGGCCATCGGGGTGGACAGTTACTACCGCGGCGTGCAGTCCGACGTTATCGGCAATCTGGTCCACGATATCGGGCCTGCCGGCTGCCGCTTTGTGCAGGGGATCTACATCAGCACTTCCGGCGCGGTGAAAAACAACGTGGTCTACCGTGTCGCCGAAGCGGCCATCCATTTGTGGCACGACGCCCGCAGCGTGATCATCACCAACAACACCGTGTCGACGTCGAACACCGGCATCATCGTGGGAGGTGGCGATTTCTACTTCACGTCGGGGCCGAACAACGACACCATCGTGGCGAACAACATCGTGTATGACAACCGCATGGGGATCTCCGAGCAGGGCTCGACCGGCACGCGCAACCGCTACAGCAACAACCTGGTGTACCAGAACTCGACGTACAACTACAGTCTCAAGAACGGGCTGACCAGTACGGCGTCGCTGTCGGTGCCACCGCAGTTTGTCGGCTACTCGCGCACCGGCACGCCCAACCTGCATCTGTCGGCCAGCTCGCCGGCGATCGGCAAGGGCACAGCGACGAATGCACCGGCGACCGACTTCGATGGCAAGCCACGCAATGCCAGCACCGGGTATGACATCGGAGCGTATCAGCACTGACGTATGACGGGGCGGGCGCACGTCACACGGATGGTTGCACCGGTGTTGCAGCTAGCGTGGCCCTAAACGTGGCACCGAGTCCGGCACTGAGTCTGCTCAAGGTTACCCATGCCGCCAGGCTTACCATGGTGGCATGGAGACCGAAGAATCATCGATTGAACAGGAACGCATCCGGCGCGTTTACCGCGACTGGCTGGCCGATGCGCGCAGTGCCGCTTATGCGTGGCACCGTCCTGAAATCCTCGATCAGTCGGCCGCCCAGATGCGCACGGTGGCCGCCATGCTGGCGCAGTCTGTCGGCACCGACCTGAGCGGCCTGCGCGTGATCGATGTGGGCTGCGGTTCGGGCACCTTCCTGCGTCAGCTGGTCAACTGGGGCGCGGACCCGGCACTGCTTGCCGGCACCGAATATCAGCAGGCGCGCCTGGACCTGGCGCGCCTGCGCAGCCCGGCCGGCATACGCTGGCATCTGGGCGACCTGGATTTCGCCGCCACGGCCAGTACCGACCTGGTCATCGCCAATACCGTATTGTCCTCCGTGATCGATCCCGATGCGCGGGCCGCACTGGCGGCGGAAATGTGGCGCGTGACGACGCCGGGCGGCTGGTGCATGGTGTTCGACTTCCGTTACAACAACCCGCGCAACGCGCAGGTGCGCCGCGTCACCCGCGCGGAACTGCACCGGGCATGGCCGTCAAGGCACGAGCAGTACCGCACGCTGCTGTTGGTTCCGCCTCTGGCGCGGCGCCTGGCCAACCTGCCGCATGTGGTCGGCGAATTGCTCACCACGCTGATGCCGCCACTGCGGTCGCACTTTGTCTACATGGCGCAGAAGCCGGCTGGGTGGACCGCTTGATCGGCGTCTGAGCCGGTGTCTAAAGCGGCCGCTTGTTTGGCCGCCGGATGCCGGCTGATGGTTACGCCACGGGCTGGGTCAGCACCGCGCGCGGCATCAGCCACTGCCTGAGCAGCGCGCGCAAGGTGCGCGTGTGCGCTTCGAACAGCAGATAGAAACCGTAGGCAAACGCGATCACGAACAGCAGCATGCCCAGATAAATCGCCAGGTGCGAGAACTGGTGGGGCTGGAGCTGGGAGGCGCCGAACCAGGCGCTGCCCACATACGCCATCATGCCCAGCACCGGGATGTGCACCACGTACAGCGTGAACGAGAACTCCGAAAAAAAGTCGGCGACCCGCTTCAAACGGGCTGTGCCAGCGCGGCGTGGATCGATCGTGCCGACGGAAGCCGACAACAGCAGCAACAGCGGCAGGCTGAGCAGCAAGTCCTGCGGGAACGAGTCGACCGTCTGGTCGTCGTTGTGCCCCGTCAGGCGAAACGTCGCGGACAGCGTCAGCAACAGCACCAGCACGGCCAGTTTGAAGGGGCGGCTGCAATCGATGCGCACGCGCGAAAATGCCGCGCCCAGCAACCAGATACTGAAGTACAACAATATCGGCAGGGGCAGCCATACGGCAATGGCGATGAGCGCCACGGCCAGCCAACCGCGGCGGGTGCGTTGCGGCGCGCACCATGCCAGCGTGAGCAAGGGAAACATCAGGTAGTACCAGGTTTCGTTGGCCAGACTCCAAAGCGGGAAATTGCCGCCGAAAGGCTGCACCAGGATGGTTTGCAGCCCCACCAGGTTGCCGGCGAAGGACAGCACCGAGTAGTCGTTGGCCATCGAAAAATCCAGCGCGCGCGGCTCAAGGCGTTGCGTCACGATGCCGATCGCCAACATCAACACGAAAGTGGGCACCAGCACCGTCCACAGCCGGGTCAGGCGGTCAATCGCATACAGCTTGACGGCATCGGGCTGGCCCAATTTGTTAAGCAGGCTGCCACCCACCAGCCAGCCGCTGATCAGAAAGAACACCACCACCGCCTGGTGGGCAAAGCCGGTCAGGAAAGCCAGGATCTGAAACCACAGTTGCGGCTCGTCCAGCGTGCGCAGGCCGGGAAAGAACTGGCTGCGCAAATGCGCGGCGGCCACCTGAATGGCGGCGGCGCCGCGCAGCAACGCGATCAGGATCGAATGCGGCGAGTCGGTGCTTAGCTGGCTTTCGCGCAGCACCGTGGCCGTGGGGATCAGTGTCGATTTCATGATGCGAATCCATGGTTAGTCGATGGTCAGGGGATGCAGTGTGTTGGTTCCCGACAGCAGGCGCGCGGCCTTGATCATCCAGTAGCCCACGTGCGCCCAGCGCATCAGCCACACGGCGGCCAAGACGGCTAGCCCGATCCACGCCAGACTGGCAATGCTGGGCACGGGCGGCAACCGTGTTGCCGCGCGCACCGTAGCCAGGCTGACTGTCGCGCCGACCGCGTAACCGGACGCCGCCTCCGCCGCCGAGTGCTCATCGGCCGCCACCAGCACGGCCGCGACCAGCAAGCCGATCACCAGACCGATCACCAGACCGATGCCCAGGCCGCTGCCCACGCCGCTGCCCACGCCGCTGCCGATGCCGCTTCCCAAGCCGGTGGTGGCTCCCGGTAA
>CALRYE020000040.1:0-40167 GCA_943372275.1 Janthinobacterium lividum | reverse complement strand
CCCGCGCATGCGGGAACCCATGCTGAGCCGGCTTCCATAGTGCTGCATGCTCAGCATGGGTCCCCGCTTTCGCGGGGATGACGGAGCAAATGGCAGTGGTTTTGAAATAAATGCGTGTTCTGCGACACCCTCCTTCGCGAGGATGACGTAAATTGGCGGTGCGGTCGGTACGCGCCTGGACTCCCGCCTCGACCTGACCGTGCACCTACTGCGCCGCGTAACCGCGCTCGCGCAGTTCGGCGAAGGTCTCGATGCTGCCGATCTTGACCACCACGGGATTGAGACTGAGTTGCGGCGCCATGGCGCGCCAGGCAAACTGCCATTCGCGCTCATGCGCTTCGGCCGTGGTCTTGGTGAACGCGGCGCCCAGCGCGGCGCGGGTGCCGTATTCCACGGCGCCGTCGATGCCCGCCCAGCTGGGCAGGGTGCGCTGCACCGCGCGGTGCAGGCGCTCGCCGAATTCTTCGGTGTTGTGGATCACCAGGCAGCTGTCGGCAAACTCCATCAGGTCGAACAGCGACTTGTCCCAGGCCTGCGAGAACGACAAGGTCAGGCACTGGCTGGCCGGGATCAGGCGGAACTGGCCCAGCTTGAGCGACTGCTCCAGTTCGGCGCGGGGAGCGTAGCGGTACAGTGTAGGTGGACGTTTGTAATCGTGCATGTAGTGGGTCTAAGGTTTTGGATGGTGGTCGGCCTGGTGCCGGCCGGTGCGCGTGTGGCGCCCCGAACGCATGGCGCGCGCGGCGATGAAAATCTCGCGCAGCAGGTAGATGAAGCTGCCGATCAAGGCGAACATGCCCAGCACGAACGAGCCGGCGATGTATTTGTCCAGCGGCAGATTGGTGGTGTCGCCCAGGAACAGCATCGCAATGACCATGCAGATCAGCAGACCGCAGGTGGTCGACAGCGTAATCGCATAGTTGATCAGGTGGCTGCGCTGGTACAGGATCAGCAGCTCGGTCAGATAGGCGTCGTGGTGGCCGATATCGAGCCGGTCTTCCAGCACGCGGGTGCGGTCGATGATGCGCGCCAGCCGGTTGGTCAGCACGGTCAGCTTGGTGCCCACGCCGGCCAGCAGGAATACCGGGGCAATGGCCAGCTGGATCACGTGGCCGATATCGGTAATCTGGATATTCATGGAAAACGCGCTATGTGTTGGGTGAACAGTATTGGGTGAAGAAGGTCCGTCTATGACCGCTAGTGTAGCAGCCCGGCGGCCTGACCGGCGCTTGGCGCCGCCCGGCCACCGCGGCGCTAGTCGAAGCGGCGCTTGCGCTTGAAGCTCTCGGTGGCCTCCACCAGCGCGGCGGCAATGCCGCTGTCGAGCGCGCCGTGGCCCGCGTTGGGGATCATGCGCAGCACCGACTGGTCCCAGGCCTGATGCAGACGGTAGGCCGACAGCGGCGGGCAGATCACGTCGTAGCGGCCCTGCACGATCACCGCCGGCAGGTGGGCGATGCGGGGCAGGTCGCGCAGCAGCTGGCCTTCGTCGAGCCACGCCAGATTGGCCATGTAGTGCGATTCGAGCCGCCCCACGCCCAGGTCGAGCGTGTCGGAGGCCGCTTCGTCCGGCTGCGGCAGCAGGAATACGCGGCGCCCCTCGAAGCGGCTCCAGGCGCGCGCCGCCGGCCAGTAGACGTCGGGGTCGGCCGAGAGCATGCGCCGGTGATAGGCGCCCAGCAGGTCGTGCCGCTCATCCAGCGGAATCGGGGCGACGAATTCGTCGTACAGCTCGGGATAAAACCACTGCACGCCGTGCAGGAACCAGTCGATCTCCGCCGCCGTGCACAGGAAAATACCGCGCAGGACAAACCCCAGACAACGCTCGGGGTGAGCCTGCCCGTAGGCCAGCGCCAGGGTCGAGCCCCACGAGCCGCCGAACACCAGCCATTGCTCGATGTTGAACTTGACGCGCAGCGTCTCGATATCCTGCACCAGCAGCTGGGTGGTGTTGTTGCGCCACTCGCCCAGCGGCGTGGACTTGCCGGCGCCGCGCTGGTCGAACAGGATCACGCGGTAATGCTGGGGATCGAAGAAGCGCCGGTGCTGGGGCGAGAGCCCGGCGCCGGGGCCGCCGTGCAGGAACACCACCGGCACGCCGTCGGGATTGCCGACCTCTTCCCAGTGGATGGTGTGGATCTCGTCGACCTTGAGCATGCCGCTCCGGATGGGCAGGATCGGCGGGAACAGCGAGGGCGCATTTACAGGCATGGCGAATCCGGTCGTGGCAGATGCCTTGATTGTAGCGCGAGCGCCGCGCTTGCACGGCGCTGATTAGCGTTGCCGCCCCCGCCCGGGCCGATCAGCCGCGGCGCAGGCGCCCGGCCACCGTGGCGCGCACGGCCGAGAGCCGTTTCGGCATGGTCTTGAGCGTGCGCCGCAGCGGCAGCACCAGCGCGGTGACGCCGGCGTGAGTCAGCACGGCCAGGCGGTTGCGCGCCGTGGCGCGGTAGACCAGCACGTGGGCGCGCTTCTTGAGCTGGTGCGAGGACGCGAAATCTCGGTTGGGGCTGCCGTAACCCAGATCGATGGAGGCCAGCGCCAGGTCGCTCATGGCATCCTTGATGCTCACGTGCAGCACCGAGGTGCCGATCGACAGCGCGGCATACGGGGCCGCCCACAGGATCTTGTAGACGTGCCAGACCCCGCACGAGAGCGAGCCGATCACGGCGCCGCAGGGCACGCCGGCGCAGGTGATCACGTAGGACAGCAGCAGGCCGTTGGCGGCCAGGGCGGCATATTCGTGCTCGGCCAGCAGGCCGTGGCGCTGCGCCGGCGTGGCCAGCGCCAGCGCGGTGGCGTACAGCACCGGCACGCCGTCCACGCCGGTGACGCGGCGCACGGACAGTTCGCCCGCTTCTTTTTCCAGCTGCTTGACCTGGCGGTTCAGGTTGTAGCGCTTCTTGGCGCTGAACTGCTTGAGATACTCGTCGAAGCTGGCCGGCAGGCCCATGGTATGGCAGTCGCGCCAGTCGTTGAGCACATAGGTCCGGGTCGCCGGGGCCGGCACGCCGGACGCGGCGGCCCCCGGGGCAATCACGCGCCACCAGTTGCTCTCGGCCGGCACGGCTTGCATGGACACGGCGGCGGCGTCGGGGAAGTGGACGAACAGCTGGGCGATGACCTGCTCCACCATGGCGCCGGCCTGCGGCATCAGCGCCACGCTGCCCAGGATACGGATCACTTTCATGCGCGGCGACAGGGCCGACATGGGGCCGATGGCCAGGTCCAGCGTCTCGTGACCGATGCGCACCGGCACCAGGCCGATGATGCTGGCGTCGTTGCGCCGCGTGACCGAATACAGGGCAAAGCGGTCGCCGTCGGGCGACTGGCCCAGGAACTGCAGGAATTCGGGCGACTGGTAGATTTTTTCAGCGCTTTCACTGTCGCCCAGCAGGCTGCGCCAGGTCGCCAGCAGGGACGGATCGGACGGGTTTTCCAGCCGCAGGACGATCTGGCCCTCGCCGGCCTGGTGCGCGCGCCGCGCCCGCGCATCGCTGGTATTGCGCTGCGACTCGGCAAAGCGCGTCGGCAGGCCGATGCGGCCCAGCAGGCCCGTCAGGCCTAGTGCGTCTGCGCCGCTGCGGCGCATGGTCGTTAAATTGGTCATCATCTCGACGGTCGAAAGAGTTGGCTGCACCGCGTCCGGTTCCGGTCGCGGCGGTGGCTGTATATCGCTGGCTGATGACGACATGGTCAGCATCCCAAGGTTCACACTGGTTGACCGGGCCGCCGCCCGCGGCATGCGGCGCCAGCGCTGTCCCGATGCGGGAAGTGCGGCGCCACGTGCGCGTGGCGGCAACATGCAGTTGCCCGATCCGATGGCGTTCCGATCGAGACGACGAGCGGACACGTTATCGTGAGAGACAATCAACCCATTGTGGCTGGAGGAAACCCAGACGGAGTTGACGTAACACAGGCGTTTATGGGGCCTTGGGAAGATTCGTTGGGCCGATGGCAAGAGCAGCTTGCTTTGCTCGTGCGCTCGACCCGGTGCGACCGATCGGACTGATGTGGAACGCTGGGCCGGGACGGCTCACGCGTGCATGAACGCGCTGTTCATGCTGCTGCAATGTCACCATGGCGGGATGAGGGCAAGGTGATCCAGATCATTGCAGTTAACGACACAATCAATACACCCCTGTTTCGAGTTGATGTATTGACTTCATTCTGCCATAGAGATTGCCACTACGCAATCACTATGATGTATCTACCAAAAACCTTTAGGTGGTGTAGACGTGGAAGCCGTCGAAGTCGCCCTTGCCGATCGGCAGTCCGGCCTGACGCAGGATGGCGTAGGCCGAGGTGACGTGGAAGAAAAAGTTCGGCAAGGCATATTCGGACAGGAACTGGCGCCCTTTCAGGGTCAGTTCCGCTTCGCCTGCGCGGTCGGCGATGGTGCGCTCTTCGGCGCCGTTGAAATCGGCGGGCGTCAGGCCGTCGAGAAACGCCAGCACATGGTCGATGCGCGCGCGCAGGCCGGAGAAGGTGGCGCCGAATTCGCCGCTGCCGCGCTGCGCCAGGCCGCACAGGGGTGCGCAGCAGCGCACCGGGAAGTTGACGGCGATTTCCACCTGGGTGGCGAAGTCGTTCATGTTGGGGGCCAGGCGGGCCGTCAGCAGCGCGGCCGCGTCGGGATGGGTGGCCGCCAGCGATACGATGGCGCGCAGATTGCGCAGGTAGCGGCGAAACACGGGCACGGATGCGTCGTACATGGGACTGTTCAAAGTAAGCTTTCTGATGGGTGGCGGTCAGTCGTCGGCCAGCAACTGCTGCAGGCGGCGCTCGTAGTGATTCAAAAAGTCGCGCGTGACGGCGAAATGCTCGGTGTCTTCATAGGCCACCTCGCTGATGCCGCTGGCGTCGAACAGCAGGATCTTGGCGCCAGGATAGGCTAGCAGAATAGGCGAGTGTGTTGCAATAATGAATTGAGATCCTTGCTGAACCTGCCGATGAATGGCGGACAGGGCGGCAAGCTGGCGGTTGGGCGACAGGGCCGCTTCCGGCTCGTCGAGAAAGTACAAGCCGTCGCGGCCGAAGTCCAGCATCACGTCCATGAACGCTTCGCCGTGGGAGCGGGTATGCCGCGACGGTCCCGGACTGTCGATCTGATCGTGATAGGTGAACACATTGAACAGGCTTTCGGCGCGCAGGAAGTAGGACCAGCGCGGCTGGCGGAAGCCTTTGCTCAGCTTCAGGTGGCCATGCAGCGCGGACACGTCCTGCTGCTGCGGCCGGTGCACGTTGCGCGAGCCGCCCTCGGCCGGCAAGCCCATGGCCACGGCGATCGCTTCGAGCAGGGTCGACTTGCCGGCGCCGTTTTCTCCCACGAAAAACGTCACGTCGGCATGGGGCGCGATCACGCCCATGTTGTGCACTGCGGGAATCGAAAACGGATAGCCCGCCGAGGCGGGCGGGGCGTCGGCGCGCAGCGACACCTCGCGCAGGTAGGGTTTGGCGGACAGGGTCATGGTGGTGAGCTCGTGCGGAAAAAAGGGACACCCGAAAAAAAGCACCGCCCGCAGGCAGTGCTTTTTGGTGATGCCGACAGCGCGCAGCGCTGATGGCATGTGCCCCGCGCATGCGCTTAGGACATGTGCTGACCGCCATTGATGGCGATGTTGGCGCCGGTCACAAACGCAGCTTCATCCGACGACAGATACGCCACCAGGCCGGCGACTTCTTCCGGCTTGCCTAGGCGCGCCATCGGAATCTGCGGAATGATCTTGCTTTCCAATACTTCGGACGGGATTTCCATGACCATCTTGGTGCCGATGTAGCCGGGCGAAATAGTGTTGACGGTCACGCCCTTGCGCGCCACTTCCAGCGCCAGCGCCTTGGTGAAGCCGTGCATGCCGGCCTTGGCCGCCGAATAGTTGGTCTGGCCGAAGGCGCCCTTCTGCCCGTTGACCGAGGAAATGTTGATGATGCGGCCCCAGCCGCGCTCGACCATGCCGTCGCACACCGGCTTGGTCATGTTGAACACGGAATCCAGATTGGTGGCCATGACGGCGTCCCAGTTCGGCTTGTCCATCTTCTTGAACGTCATGTCGCGGGTGATGCCGGCGTTATTGACCAGCACGTCGACCACGCCCACTTCGGCCACGATTTTGGCCACGCAGGCTTGCGCCGAATCGTAGTCGGCCACGTCGCACTCGTAGGCCTTGAAGTCGTAGCCTTGTTCCTTGGTCGAGGACAGCCAGCTGTCCACTTTTTTGTTACCCGGGGAGTAGGTCGTGACGACCTTGTAGCCCAGCGCCGCCAGTTTGAAACATACCGCTTCGCCCAGACCACCCATGCCGCCCGTTACCAATGCAACTCGTGCCATTTTGTCTTCTCCTTCTTGTTTTGTTACTGCTATTTGTTGATGTTATATACCGCAGCGTGACGGCGCACACCTGCGCCCGCCGTCCCGCTGCGGCTTGCCGAAATTAATCGCGTTCCACTGCCAGGGCCACGCCCATGCCGCCGCCGATGCACAGGCTGGCCAGACCGCGCTTGGCATCGCGGCGCACCATTTCGTGCAGCAGCGTGACCAGTACGCGCGCGCCGGAGGCGCCGATCGGGTGACCCAAGGCAATGGCGCCGCCGTTGACGTTGATCTTGCTGGTGTCCCAGCCCATCTCTTTGTTGACGGCAATTGCCTGGGCCGCGAAGGCTTCGTTAATTTCCATCAGGTCCACGTCTTCATGGGTCCAGCCGGCTTTTTTCAGGCACAGCTGGGTGGCCGACACGGGGCCCATGCCCATGATGGTCGGGTCCAGCCCGGCCGACGAGTACGCTTTGATGCGGGCCAGGGGTTTCAAGCCGAGTTCCTTGGCCTTGGAGGCCGACATCATGATGACGGCGGCGGCGCCGTCGTTCAGGCCCGACGCGTTACCGGCGGTGACGCTGCCTTCTTTATTAAACGCCGGACGCAGGCTGGATAACGCTTCCAGGGTGCTGCCGTGTTTCGGGTACTCGTCGGTATCGAAGACGATCGCGCCTTTTTTCGACGGGATTTCCAGCGGGATGATTTCATCCTTGAACTTGCCGGCCTTTTGCGCCGCTTCCGCCTTGAGCTGCGACTGCAGCGCGAATTCGTCTTGCGCAGCGCGCGAGACGTCGAATTTCCTGGCGACGTTTTCCGCCGTCACGCCCATGTGGTACTGGTTGTAGACGTCCCACAGGCCATCGACGATCATGGTGTCGGTCAGCTTGGCGTCGCCCATGCGGAAGCCGTCGCGCGAGCCGTTCAGCACGTGCGGCGAAGCGCTCATGTTTTCCTGGCCGCCGGCGATGATGATGTCGGCGTCGCCGCACTTGATCGCCTGCGCGGCCAGGTGGGTGGCCTTCAGGCCCGAACCGCACACCTTGCCGACGGTGAATGCCGGCACCATGTCGGGCAAGCCGGCCTTGATGACGGCCTGGCGCGCCGGGTTCTGGCCGGCGCCGGCGGTGAGCACCTGGCCCATGATGACTTCGTTGACGGAAGCCGGGTCGATGCCGATCTGTGCCAGCAGGTGCTTGATGACGTGGGCGCCAAGTTCGGCGGCGGGGATCTTTGCCAGCGTTCCCCCGAATTTTCCGACTGCGGTACGGCCAGCGGCCACGATGACGACGTCTTCCATGTGAATCTCCGATGTTCCGGCGTTAAAGCCAGAGTGGGTTTCAAGTGAGCGGCCTGCGTTGATTTGCATCAATCAAGCCGCCATTGCAGGGCCGGAGCCGAGCTGATGCCGCGCGCCACAGGCAGTGCGGTCGTGCTCGTCCAGCCAAGATGAGGTTGGTGCGCGGCGAGATGCAGCCAGTTGTACGCACCGCCCGCGCCCATCCATTGCCGAGCGGCGACGGTGGTGCTGGCAAACAACGTTCTGATCGTCTCGGCGTGCGTCTCGGCAGCCTGGGTGCCGGCGTCGAACAGGGCATGGACGCAATGATCGACCAGCGCCGCCTGATTGTCGAACCAGCCGTGGGCAACGCGCGCGAATTGCTCAGAAGTAGAAAACATGGGCTTTCCTTTTGTCAGATGGTCTAGGGATGCATTTTGCTTCCCTCGCTTAGACACGAAAACTGCGTGGCAAAGTCGCCAATCTTAAGGTCCCGCCGATGACGCCATTTGAGCAAAATCAATCTTATCAGCTAATTCATCGAAAACAATCTGCGTTTGCGCTAAATGATAAAAAACGCAATGCATCCGGGGGCAGCGCCCGCCGCAAATCAACTTAATAAAGTTATACCGTCGAGCGTACGCGCGCACTGCTCGCGGATGACCGCCACGAAATCGGTCACATACGCCTTGCCGCCCAGCCCCGTGGGCACCGAAACAAACAGGTCGCTCCACAGGCCGTCCGCGCCCACCGGCTTGGACAGCACGTAATCGTAATCGACATAGTTCTTGATGGCCCAGTTGGGCAGCGCGGCCAAACCTCGCCTGCTGGCAACTAGTTGCAAAATTGCCACGGTCAGCTCGGCCGTGCGGCGTTCGAACGCGATCCCGGCCGGAGCCAGCACTTCACGGATCAGGTCGATACGCTGCTCCGGCACCGGGTAGGTGATCAAGGTTTCCCCGGCTAAGTCGGACGCTTCCAGGCGGCGCTGGGCGGCCAACCGGTGCTTTTGCGCCAGTACCACCAGGATTTCGTAGCGGAATAACGGAAACACGGCGAACTCCGGCCCGCACGACGAACCGATCACCAGATCCGCTTCGCCGCGCTGCAACAGCTCGACCGGGTCGCTGTGAAAGCCCGACACCAGGTCGATCTCCACGTCCGGCCAGCGCTGGCGGAACGCATCCATCACCGGCATCAGCCAGTCGAAACAGGTATGGCATTCCAGCGCCACGCGCAAGGTGCCCTGGTCGCCCTGCGACAGGCGGGCGATGTCGCGCTCGGCCTGCTCCACGCCCGGCAGCACGTTGTCGGCCAGCGCCAGCAGGCGGCTGCCGGTGGCGGTAAACGCGATCGGCACCGACTTGCGCTCGAACAGCGGGCCGCCGTAGCGCTCTTCCATCAGGCGAATCTGGTGCGACAGCGCCGACTGCGTCAAATTGAGCAGCTGGGCGGCGCGTACCAGCGAGCCGGAGGAACGCAGCGCGGCCAAAGTGCGCAAATGGCGAAGTTCTAGCATGGTTGTGTATGAATTTAATTCAAGGTATTGCAGAAAAGGTTTCGTTTTGATTATACGCCGGATTGCCGCACACTTTAGCTGCCTCCCATGACTCCCTGATGACATTATGAAAACCAGCAGCACGCTCAACACGACCAGCACGATCACGACCCACACCCTCGGCTATCCGCGCATCGGCGCGCGGCGCGAACTGAAAGCCGCGCTCGAAGCGTTCTGGCGCGGCAACGCGGACGCCGCCGCGCTGCAGGAGTGCGCGCAGGCACTGCGCGCGCGCCACTGGGCCGCGCAGGCCGGCGCCGGGCTGGACTTCGTCACCGTGGGCGACTTCGCCCTGTACGACCAGGTCGCCAACCATATTCAGCTGTTCGGCTGCGAGCCGGCCCGCTTCGGCTTCGGCCCGGGTACCGATGCCCTGACGCGCTACTTCGCCATGGCGCGCGGAGTCAGCCAGGAGCCCGAACAACACGGACACGGGCACGGGCAGCAGCACCAGCACGGGCACGAGCACCAGCACCAGCACCAGCACCAGCAAGAACACGAACACGAACACGAAGCCTGCTGCGCCGCCACCACACGCGCCCACGCGCTCGACATGACCAAGTGGTTCGACACCAACTATCACTACCTGGTGCCCGAGTTCGATGCCGGCAGCGCGTTCACGCTGGCGGCGGGCGACTTGCTGGCTCAGGTGGCCGAAGCGCGCGCGCTGGGCCATGCGGTCAAGGTGGCGCTGATCGGCCCCCTCACCTTTCTGTGGCTGGGCAAGGAACACGGCATCGAGCGCCTGGATTTGCTGGCGCAGCTGCTGCCGCTGTATAAATCGCTGCTGGCGCAACTGAAGGCGGCCGGCGCCGCCTGGGTCCAGCTGGACGAGCCGATCCTGGGGCTGGATCTGCCCAGCGCCTGGCGCAACGCGTTCGAGCCGGCCTACTGGGAGCTGAACCAGTCCGGCGCCCAGATCCTGCTGGCGACCTACTTCTCGCCGCTGGAAGAAAACCTCAGCCTGGCCTGCCGCCTGCCGGTGGCCGGCCTGCACGTGGACGGCGTGCGCGCAGCCCATGAGCTGACCAGCGTATGCGACTGGTTGGCCTTGCCGAAGGTGCTATCGGTGGGCATCGTCGATGGCCGCAACATCTGGCGCACCGACGCCGCCGCGGCGCTGGCCACCTTGCAGCCGCTGCTGGAACGCCGCGCAGGTCAGCTGTGGCTGGCGCCTTCCTGCTCGCTGCTGCACGTGCCGTTCAGCCTCGAGGGCGAAGACAAGCTGGCGCCGGCGCTGCGCGCGCGCATGGCCTTTGCCAGTGAAAAGCTGGCCGAGCTGGGCGCGCTCAAGGCGGCGCTGCTGGGGCGGACGCCCGCGACTACGCCGGATGCGGCTGGCGCGCCGGCCGTCCGTTCAAGCGCCGCGGCGACGGCCATCGCAGCCGGCGCCGACCAGCGCGCTTCGCCGTTCGGGGTGCGCCGGGTGATCCAGCAGCAGCGCTTTGCGCTGCCCGACTATCCCACCACCACCATCGGCTCGTTCCCGCAGACGGCGGCGATCCGCGCCGCCCGCGCCGCCTATAAACAGGGCGCGCTGAGCGCGGCCGATTACGACGCCGCCATGCAGGCCGAGATCGCCCACGCGGTGGCGGCGCAGGAGGAACTGGGGCTGGACGTGCTGGTGCACGGCGAAGCCGAGCGCAACGACATGGTCGAGTACTTCGGCGAACAGCTCGACGGCTACGCCTTCACCGCTAACGGCTGGGTGCAATCGTACGGCTCGCGCTGCGTCAAGCCGCCCGTGATCCATGCCGACGTGGCGCGCAAGGGACCCATGACGGTGCGCTGGACCGCGTATGCGCAAAGCCTGACGGCGCGCGCCATGAAGGGCATGCTGACCGGCCCCATCACCATGCTGCAATGGTCGTTCGTGCGCGCAGACGTGCCCCGATCGGAGACGGCGCTGCAGATCGCGCTGGCCATCCGCGCCGAGGTGGCCGACCTGGAGGCGGCCGGCATCGGCATCATCCAGATCGACGAGCCGGCCCTGCGCGAAGGCTTGCCGCTGCGCCGCGCCAAGTGGGACGCCTACCTGGACTGGGCCACGCGGGCATTTCGCATCGCCGCCAGCGGCGCGCACGACGCGACCCAGATCCACACCCACATGTGCTATGCGGAGTTCAACGATATTTTGCCGTCGATCGCCGCGCTGGACGCCGACGTGATCACCATCGAGACCAGCCGCTCGGACATGCAGCTGCTCGACGGCTTCGGCAGGTTCAGCTACCCGAACGGCATCGGGCCGGGGGTGTACGACATCCATTCGCCGCGGGTGCCGGCCACGGACGACATCGAGCGGCTGCTGCGCAAGGCGGCGCAGGTGATCCCGGCGGCCAACCTGTGGGTCAACCCGGACTGCGGGCTCAAGACGCGCGGCTGGGTGGAAACGCGCGCGGCGCTGGCCAACATGGTGGCGGCGGCCAGGCGCATGCGCGCGGTGGAGGCGGTGGAAGCGGTGGAGCAGGTGCTGCCGTAACAGCAAGCCCCATCGCGGCACACCTGGTACCACGAACGTAACAGCCGTTGTCCTCGCCTGCGAGGGTGTCGCGAAAGGTAACGTAACTCTGGCCACCAACTTCAAAACCGTCATTCCCGCGCATGCGGGAACCCATGCTGAGCCGGCTTCCATAGTGCTGCATGCTCAGCATGGGTCCCCGCTTTCGCGGGGATGACGGAGCCAATGGCAGTGGTTTTGAAATAAATGCGTGTTCTGCGACACCCTCTTTCGCGGGGATGACGGCTAAACGGGTGGGGGGTTCTGTTACTACTCCCACCAAGGCTACTCTCACCAAGCCGCCAATCCTGCTATTCGACAAATACCACAGCGGTTCTTGCCGGGATGGTGAAGGCGCCACTCGCCGCATCGAACCTGGCACTGGCGGCGCGCTTGTCCGCCGCGCCTGCGGCAGCATGCACCGGATGCAGACGCACCTTACGTCCCTTCGCGTCCTCCGCCGTCACCGTCCGTTCCACCTTGTCCACATTGATGAAATAGGTCAGCGCCGCAAACCCTGCGCCCGCATAGCCCGCGCCGTCGATGCGCGCGCCGATCACGGTCGGCTCGGTCTTGTAAAAGCGCAGGCGCTTGACGATATCGTCCGTGCTGCGCAGGCGCAGCAGCGTGCTGCTGGCGCGGATCGCCAGCAGGTCGCGGAAGGCGTCGCGCGCATAGGCGATGTCGCCCGGTGTCGGCTTGAGCGCCGCATTGGCCAGCAAGGGCTTGATCAGCGCGTAGTCCTTGCCGTTATCCGCAGCCGGCGGCAAGCCGGTGCCAAAGTAATTGTCCTGGTAGCTCCAGTCGATGCGGTTGAACCAGTCGCCGGAATTGAAGCTGTTGCGGTCCAGCGACTTGGAGCGCAGGGTGTCGATCCCCGCATGGAAGTACGCCACCCCCTGGCTGAAGGTGTTGATGGCCGCCGCCAGCATCTGCACGCGCGCGCGCTCCGCGCCGCTGGTGGCCAGCGGCAGCTTGAACACGTTGATGTCGTACAGCGTCTGGTTGTCGTGGTTCTCCACGTAGTTGACCGCTTCGGACGGCTCGCTGGCGTAGCCGGCCGGCTGCCCCGCATAGTCGATGTCCTTGAGCAGCTTGACCGCACCGCTATGGGTGGTCAGCGGATAGTCGCGCACGGAACCGGCCAGGCCGACCTTGATCAGATCGGCCGCGGCCAGCAGATCGGCCGCCGGCCGCGCGCCGGCCTGCGCGTTGGGGTCGTATACCAGGCCGTTGACAAAGCCCTGGCGCTGGATCAGCGCGGCGCCGCCGTCGGCAGCGCCACCCCCACGCACGGCGTCGCGCGCGCGGTCGCTGAAGGTGCCGATGCCGCTGCCGTTGAGCGACAGCTGCGACGCCTGCACGAAGCGCGCGCCGTTTTCCACTTCGCCGAAATTCCAGCCTTCGCCGATCAGCTGCACGGGGCGGCCGGCGGCGGCGTCCACACGCCGCTGCAACTGCTCCATCGCCGCGCGCGGTTGATGGCCCATCAGGTCGAAGCGGAACGAGTCGATGTGGTATTCGCGCGTCCACAGCACCGCCGAGTCGATCATGAGTTTGCCCATCATGCGGTGTTCGGTGGCCGTGTTGTCGCAGCAGGTGGAGCGCTCGATGGCGCCCACGGCATTCAGGCGGTGGTAGTAGCCGGGCACGATGCGGTCCAGCACCGACTTCTCATTCTGCCCGCCCGTGAAGGTATGGTTGTAGACCACGTCCATGCCGACCCGCAGGCCGGCCTTGTGCAGGTTCATCACCATTTCACGCGTCTCGACGATGCGGCGCGCGCCATCGGCCGCGTCGCTGGCGTAACTGCCTTCGGGCGCGTTGAAGTGGTACGGGTCGTAGCCCCAGTTGAAGCAGTCGGTGTCGGCGGTGTTGGCCACCAGCGCCTGTTGGCTGTCGCTGTCGGGCGCCCCGGCAGGGGCGGGGACCGCGCAACCGCTCTCCGGCACGCTGCCGATGTCGAAGATGGGCAGCAGGTGCACGTCGGTCATGCCGGCCCGGGCCAGCGCCGTCAGGTGACGCATGCCGTTGGACGCGGCGACGCCGAAGGCGCCGTATTTGCCGCGCAGGGGAGCCGGCACGCTGGGGTCGTTGATGGAAAAGTCGCGTACATGCAGCTCATACACCACCATGTCGGTCGATGCCTTGACCTTGGCCGGCGCCCGTTCGGCGTTCCATCCAGCGGGCTTGAGAGCCGGCGCAGACAGGTCGGCGATGTAGCTGCGCCGGGAATCGGTCGACAGGCTGACCGAGTACGGATCGGTGACCAGGTTACGGACCACGCCCAGATTGTCGGCCACGACATCGACCACGTACTTATAGTATGTGCCCGACAGCGACGCCGGTTTGCTGGCGCGCCAGATACCGGTTGCCTGCTCGAGCCGCATGGCATGGATGCCTGACGCGGGTGCCGTTGCGCTGTCGTAGGTGCACAGCGTGACGCGCTGCGCGGTCGGCGCCCACAGTGCAAAGCCGGTGGCGCGCGGCTTAACTGTCACGCCAAGGTCGCTGGCCTGTTCGGCACGCGCGTAGAGATCGTCCAGCGCTCCTGCACTTTGTGCGCGGGTTGCGGCGATCACCGTTCCGTCGGCCGTCTCGTGCACCAGCACCAGCTGCTGGCGGTGCAGCGCGGCCACCTGCGTGCGCGCCGCCTGTGGCACCTCCAGCGTGGCGCCAGCGGCCACATACTTGAAGCGCGCGGTGTCGGCCGCGTTGACCTTGCCCGTGAACGGCGTCAGTGCCACCGACCCGGCGGCGCCCGTGACTTTGGCGCCCGCGGTTGCAAGAATGCCTGCCGTGGGCGAGTGATACAGGCGGAACACGCCGCTGGCCGCAACCCCCGGCCAGCGCACCAGAGCGCGATTGAACCAGACCGCGCGCGCTTCGAGCGGCGCCGCTGCCGGTATGGGGGGCAGCACCTGCAGAAAACTGCTGCTGTCGCAGTCGGCGGCCGTTGGCGCCAGGGTCTGGGCGCCAGCGCCGCCGACGGCAAAGGTCAGGCCGAGTGCGGCGAAGGTAATCTGTATGCGCATGGGTGTCTCAGGTCAGGTAGAGGTTGGTTTCACGTTAAATCATAGCATCTGCTTGAAAAATAAAGTGTAGTTTGACTACCATGTCATGCCTGTAAATATGCGATTTTCTTCGCTAAGGTACTGATTTTCATAGGTTGAGGTGCAGAAACTGCCAAGTAGTCGAAAATTGTAAATTCGATTTGGTTGCTGTATATTCTCTACAAATTGACCTAGGGGACCTCATGAACAAAGCTCTCTCGCTGCATTCCGAACACAACACGCCCTGGTGGCGCGAAGCCATCATCTATCAGGTGTATCCGCGCAGCTTCCTCGATACCAACGGGGACGGCATCGGCGACCTGAATGGCATCACCGCGAAACTCGACTACATCGCCCAGCTCGGCGCCGACATCGTCTGGATCTCGCCATTCTTCACGTCGCCCATGAAGGACTTCGGCTACGACGTGGCCGACTACTGCGACGTCGATCCGATGTTCGGCACGCTGGCCGACTTCGACGCGCTGATCGCCCGCGCCCACAGCCTGGGCCTGAAGATCATGATCGACCAGGTGCTGTCGCACACGGCGGAAATCCATCCGTGGTTCGCCGAGAGCCGCAAGAGCCGCGACAATCCCAAGTCCGACTGGTACGTCTGGTCCGATCCGGCGCCGGACGGCAATCCGCCGAATAACTGGATGTCGGTGTTCGGCGGCTCGTCGTGGCAGTGGGACAGCCGGCGCAAGCAGTACTACCTGCATAACTTCCTGGTCAGCCAGCCGGACATGAACTTCCACCACCCGGAAGTGCAGCAGGCGCACCTTGACAACCTGCGCTTCTGGCTGGCACGCGGCGTCGATGGCGTGCGCATGGACGCCTGTAACTTCCACTTCCACGATCTTGAATTGCGCAGCAATCCGCCGGCGGTCAACCGCGATACGGCCACGGTCTCGGACGTGAACCCGTACGGCATGCAGGCCCACATCTACGACAAGACGCGGCCCGAGAATCTGGCTTACCTGCAGAAGATCCGCGTGCTGCTCGACGAATTCGGCGCCGTGGCCATCGGCGAAGTGGGCGCGGACGATGCGCTGGGCGTCATGGCCGACTACACCGCCGACGGCGACAAGCTGCACATGGCGTACAGCTTCAACCTGCTCACGCCGCAGTTTTCGGCCGCGCATATCCGCACCCAGGTCGAAGAGTTCGAGGCGCGCGTCAAAGGCGGCTGGGCTTCCTGGTCGGTGGGCAATCACGACAGCGTGCGCGTGATGACGCGCTGGGGCGGCGCCGAGCCAACGCCGGCGCTGGCCAAGCTGGTGCTGGCCATGCAGCTGTCGCTGAAAGGCACGCCGTGCCTGTACCAGGGCGACGAGCTGGCGCTGACGGAAGCGGATGTGCCTTACGAGCTGCTGCAGGACCCGTACGGCATCACCTTCTGGCCCGAGTTCAAGGGCCGCGACGGCTGCCGCACGCCGATCCCCTGGACCGGCGAGTCGCCCAATGCCGGTTTCACCAGCGGCACGCCATGGCTGCCGGTGGCGGCGCCCCACGTCGAACGCGCTGCGGCGCTGCAGGAGAGCGATAGCGAGTCGCCGTTGAACTTCGCGCGCCGCATCATCGCCTGGCGCCGCCAGCAGCCGCAGCTCACGCGCGGCGAGATCGTGTTCTACGACGCGCCCGAACCGGTGCTGGCGCTGCGCCGCGACCTGGCCGGCATGCCGGGCATCGTCGCCGTGTTCAACCTGGGCGCGGCGCCGGTGGTGCTGGAACTGCCCGAGGTAGCCGGCGCACAGGCGCTGGCGGGACACGGCCTGCATGGCAGCGTGAACGGCACCACGGTGTCGCTGCCCGCCTACGGCGCCTGGTTCGGCACGCTGGACTAGGGCACGGGCGATGAAGATGATCGACCTGGCCGATCCCGAGAAGCTGGCGCGCACCGCGTTTGCCGATGGCCCGCGGCTGCTGGCCGACATCGGCGCCACCCATGCGCGCCTGACCCTGCAGACGGCGCACGGCGTATTTCGCGCCGTGCGGGTGCTGCAATGCGACGACTTCGAAGGGATCGTGCCGCTGCTGCGGTTTTACCTGGCCGACCATGGCGACATCGGCCTGCACCACGCGGCGCTGGCGGTGGCCAACCCGATCAACGGCGACCAGGTGCGCATGACCAATCGCGACTGGCAGTTTTCCACCGATGCGGTGCGCCGCGAACTGGGGCTGCACACGCTGTTGATCGTCAATGACTTCACCGCGCTGGCCATGGCCATTCCGGGCCTGACCAGCATGGATCTGCTCAAGATCGGTGGCGGCACGCCGGCCCCGAACGCGGTGGTGGGGGTGCTGGGACCCGGCACGGGCCTGGGCGTGTCGGGGGTGATTCCGACCGTGGACGGCTTCGTCACGCTGGGCAGCGAGGGCGGCCACGTCAACTTCGCCCCTGCCGACGAGCGCGAATTCGCCATCCTGCAGTTCGCCTGGCGTGAGTGGCCGCACGTGTCGAACGAGCGGCTGATCTCCGGCCCCGGCATGGAAATCATCTACCGCGCGCTGGCGCTGCGCAACGGCGTGCAGGCGCCGGCGCGTACGTCGCCGGAGATCATCGTCGGTGCGCTCGACCAGGACGACGCGCTGTGCCTGGAGACGCTGGAGTGCTTCTGCGGCATGCTGGGCGGAGCGGCCGCCAACCTGGCCGTAACCCTGGGCGCCTTCGGCGGCGTGTTTATCGGCGGGGGCATCGTGCCGCGCATGGCGGAGCTGTTCGCCCGCTCGGCGTTTCGCGCGCGCTTCGAGGCCAAGGGGCGTTTTTCCAGCTATCTGGCGGACATCCCCACTTACGTGATCACCACGCCCAACCCGGCCTTTCATGGCGTGGCGACGATTTTGTCGGAGCACCTGCGCGGGCGCAGCGGCGCCAACACGCTGATGGAGCGCATCGGCCACCTGCAGCACGAACTGACGCCCGCCGAGCAGCGCGTGGCCACGCTGGTGCTGGAGCAGCCGCGCCTGGTGCTCAATGAGCCGATCGCCGACATTGCGCGCATCGCCGAAGTGAGCCAGCCGACCGTGATCCGCTTCTGCCGCTCGCTGGGCTTTCTGGGGCTGGCCGACTTCAAGCTCAAGTTCGCCAGCAGCCTGACCGGCGCCATTCCGGTGCGCCACAGCCAGGTGCGCACCGGCGACAGCACCCACGACGTGTCGGCCAAGGTGATCGACAATACCGTGTCGGCGATCCTGAAGTTCCGCGACCAGCTCGACGTGCGTTCGCTGGACAAGGCGATCGCGCTGCTCACGCACGCCAAGCGGGTGGAGTTTTACGCGATGGGCAATTCGCGCGTGGTGGCGCTCGATGGCCAGCACAAGTTCTTCCGCTTCCGCATTCCCACCTCGTCGTACGGCGACTCGCACCTGTTCCTGCTGGCGGCCGGGCTGCTGGAGAAGGGCGACGTGGTGATTGCGATTTCCAACTCGGGACGCTTGCCGGAGCTGCTTTCGGCGGTGGATGCGGCGCGCCAGGCGGGCGCGGACGTGATCGCGATTACGGCCAGTGGCTCGCCGCTGGCCAAGCGCGCCAGCGTGTGCCTGGCGGTCGATCACGTGGAGGACAGCACGACGTTCCTGTCGATGATCTCGCGCATTTTGCAGCTGCTGCTGATCGACGTGCTGTCGGTGGGGATTTCGCTGGAGGCGCACAGCGTACGCGATGCGGCGGGCGGACCGGCCCAGCACGACAGCGAGCGGCGCTTGCTGATTTCGCATCTGGATAGCTGAGGGGATGTACCCCGTAGAACTATTGCGCTTTTGTGTTGAGCCGAGGATCGCTATTTGAAGTAGGACTGCGCATCGTCCTCGCGGGGGCGCCGAGCCCTGCGCGAGGACGGCGGCTCATCAAGGTGCGAACTACCAAAGGTGCGGACTACCGCGCGGCCTGCTGTTCCATCGGTTTCTTTTCCTGGCGCCACTCGGCCAGGGTCAGTGGCTTGTCGGCCGCCGCATCGTCGACCAAAATCTCGCCGCCGCGGTCGGCCACCAGGAAACTCTCCCAGTTGCGCGCCGCATCGCTGCCGTTTTCCACGAAGCTGAACTGAAAGTACGTCTTGCCGCCCACAACCTTGGGCGCCGCGTCGTATTCCATCAGTGCGCCGCGCAGCTTGCCGCCCGACGTTTTTTCGATCTGCGCCGACCAGGCTTTCAATTCCGGCAAGGCCATCAGCGCCGCCATCGCTTCCTGCTTGCTGCGCGCCAGCGACGCGTCCGCCACTGCCGCAGCGGGCGTCTTGGCCGACGACGCCTGTTCGCAGGCGATGAACATGGTCGACATCACGGCAATGGCCACCGTCAGGGCGGGCAGGGTGCGCTTCTTTTTGGGTACGACGTGCTTGTCCATGGGACGGTCCTTAATTTATCTCAAGCAATAGTACGCCTAAGCGCGGGCCGCAGCAATCGCCACACGGTGCGTTCTGCGCGAAAGCAACGCGTTTGTCCTGAAAAAAGCCCGCACGACGCGAATGTACGGGCGCTTCATCATAAAACGACATTGTTTTCGCCAGCATCATCGCAACGCGCCATGCAAAAAGCCTGCATGGCGCAAACCATGCAGGCTTTTGATCATGTGAAGCGCAGGTCCGACGCGCGGACCCGGTGCTTTACATCATGCCGTCCATACCACCCATGCCGCCCATGCCACCCATACCGCCGCCCATGCCGCCGGCAGCTTTGTCGTCAGCCTGGTCGCAGACCATGGCGTCGGTGGTCAGCATCAGGCCAGCGATCGACGCTGCGTTTTGCAGAGCCGAACGGGTTACCTTGGCTGGATCCAGCACACCCATTTCGACCATGTCGCCGTAGGTGCCGTTGGCGGCGTTGTAGCCGTGGTTGCCCGAACCGGCCAGCACTGCTGCAACAACGACCGATGCTTCTTCGCCGGCGTTTTGCACGATCATGCGCAGTGGCTCTTCCATGGCGCGCAGAACGATCTTGATGCCAGCTTCCTGGTCAGGATTGTCGCCCTTGACGGTGATGTTGGCACGTGCGCGCAGCAGGGCTACGCCGCCGCCAGGAACGATACCTTCTTCAACGGCAGCGCGGGTTGCGTGCAGTGCATCTTCAACGCGGGCTTTCTTTTCTTTCATCTCGACTTCGGTGGCTGCGCCAACCTTGATCACTGCAACGCCGCCTGCCAGTTTGGCAACGCGCTCTTGCAGCTTCTCACGGTCGTAGTCCGAGGTCGCTTCTTCGATCTGCACGCGCACTTGCTTGACGCGCGCTTCGATCGCGTCGGCCTGGCCGGCACCGTCGATGATGATGGTGTTTTCCTTGCCCACTTCGATGCGCTTGGCTTGGCCCAGTTCGGCCAGCGTGACCTTTTCCAGGGTCAGGCCGACTTCTTCGGCGATGACCTGGCCGCCGGTCAGGACAGCGATGTCTTCCAGCATGGCTTTACGACGGTCGCCGAAACCTGGCGCTTTAACGGCGCAAGTCTTCAGGATGCCGCGGATGTTGTTGACCACCAGGGTCGCCAGTGCTTCGCCTTCGATGTCTTCGGCGATGATCAGCAGTGGACGGCCGGCTTTGGCAACTTGTTCCAGGATCGGCAGCAGGTCACGGATGTTCGAGATCTTCTTGTCGCACAGCAGGACGAACGGGCTGTCCTGGATGGCAACTTGCTTGTCCGGGTTGTTGATGAAGTACGGCGACAGGTAGCCGCGGTCGAACTGCATACCTTCCACGATGTCCAGCTCGTCGTTGAGCGACTTGCCGTCTTCCACGGTGATGACGCCTTCCTTGCCCACTTTTTCCATCGCTTCAGCGATGCGCTCGCCGATCGAGTAGTCCGAGTTGGCCGAAATGGCGCCGACCTGGGCGATTTCCTTGGTGGTGGTGCATGGCTTGGCGATCTTGGCCAGCTCTTCGACGGTGGCAGCGACCGCCTTGTCGATGCCGCGCTTCAGATCCATCGGGTTCATGCCGGCGGCAACGAACTTCATGCCTTCGCGCACGATAGCCTGGGCCAGCACGGTTGCGGTGGTGGTGCCGTCGCCGGCGTTGTCGCTGGTACGGGAAGCAACTTCCTTGACCATTTGCGCGCCCATGTTCATGAGCTTGTCTTTGAGTTCGATTTCTTTGGCAACCGATACACCGTCCTTGGTGATGGTTGGCGCGCCGAACGAGCGCTCGATAACCACGTTGCGGCCTTTAGGACCCAGGGTGACTTTCACGGCGTTGGCCAGAATGTTCACGCCTTCAACCATCTTGGCGCGCGCTGCGTCGCCGAATACTACATCTTTAGCTGCCATGTTTTGTTCTCCGTAATGTGAGTGCGGGTACTGCTGACGGTGTACGACTGACTGTCTGCGACTGAAGAAAAAGGATTACTTGACCAGAACGGCCATGATGTCTTCTTCGCGCATGACCAGCAGCTCTTCGCCGTCGACCTTGACGGTCTGGCCGGAGTATTTGCCGAACAGGACGCGGTCGCCAACCTTGACTTCCAGCGCGCGTACTTTGCCGTCGTCCTGGACTTTGCCGTTACCGACAGCCAGGATCTCGCCCTGGTCCGGTTTTTCGGCGGCTGCATCAGGAATGATCAGGCCGGAGGCGGTTTTGGTTTCCTGGTCGAGACGCTTGACGATAACGCGATCGTGCAATGGGCGAAGGTTCATGCAAAACTCCTTTAAATTCAATGGTTTAACTAGCAATTGTTGGAAGGGGACAAGGCCGCTTCGGGGTTCCAATTTGCCGTTGCCGCATCGTTTGACGCCGGCACCAGCTAGAAAGAGTTGTTAGCACTCTCTACTAACGAGTGCTAATTATAGGGACGGTTATGGTGAATTTCAAGGCGTCATCTTGTTTATTTCTGGTACAGAGTTGATCCAACGCAAAGGTGGCATGCCGTGCAACTTGCCTTGTCACAAGGTTTTCAGCAAGTGGAAAAAGCCCGCGCGGGGACGGTTTCGGTTGACGCGAAAAGCTGCGCTCCCTATAGTGGCGGGATGATTTCTGAATTCCAAGACCTATCCGACAAAATCGACCGGCTCGCAGCCCTGACCCAGGCGCTGCGCAGCGAGAATGCGGCCTTGCGCCAGGCGCATACCATGCTGCAGACCGAAAACCGGTCGATCGGCGCGCTGCTCAACCGTGCCCAGATTCGCTTGATGGAACTGCTCGCCAAGCTGCCGCCGGAGGACACTGTAAGCCCGGCATTCGCCGCGCCGGCCGCGCCGCCGGCCGCTGCCAATCCCGCCGCTCAACCTGACGAGACCGCTCAATGATCCAGCTCGATGTGACCATCATGGGCCAGCCGTACCGACTCGCGTGCAAAGAGGGCGAGCAGCGCACCTTGCAGGAAGCGGTCAGCTATCTGGACAGCAAGATGACGTCCCTGCGCGACTCCGGCAAGGTCAAGGGCAACGACCGCATCGCCGTCATGGCAGCGCTGAGCGTGACGGCCGAATTTCTGTCCGTGAAAACCCCCAACGGTCCGTTCGCCGACCAGTCCATGATGGAAGTCAAGCAGAAAATGCAGGCCATGCATGCTGTGCTCGACGGCGCGCTGACGCCGCAAGAAAATCTGTTTTAAGCGGCCATTTTCGTTTGACATGACGGCATATCGGAGTAAACTCCGTCTCACCCTGCGGTGTTCGCGATTGCCATATATTCCTTGAACCATTTATGTGCACAGGTTGCGGAATTTTGTTTGATGGGAGTGAGCGTCACTAGCTTGACGAACCCGAAATTGAACTAACTGTGACCGCCTTGAACCATTAGGTTCAGGATGCCGGCAAAAACGGCACATGCGGGGCTCTTATTCTACGAAACGGTTGCCGGCGTTGCTGCGGCAGCCGTTTTTTTATGCGCGCGCGCTTTTTTGCCCGCGCGCCTGACGGTCGTAATCCGATGGCCGATTCGGCGGTTATCGGTGCGTTTTATTCATCGCTTAACGGAGGCATCGATGGGATACTGGTTAATGAAATCGGAGCCGGACGACGTCAGCATCGACGACGTGCTGGCCGCGCCCGGCCGGACGGTGGCCTGGTATGGCGTGCGCAATTACCAGGCGCGCAATTTCATGCGCGACGCCATGCGTCCCGGCGACGGGGTGCTGTTTTATCACTCCAGTTGCGCCGAGCCGGGCGTTTCCGGCATTGCCGAAATCGTCGGCACGCCGTATCCGGATGCGACCCAGTTCGACCCGCAGCACCATTATTACGATCCCAAGGCGACTGCGGAGCAGCCGCGCTGGATCAGCATCGATGTCAAGGCGGTGCGCAAGACACGCCTTTTGAGTATCAAGGAAATGCGCGCCGATCCGGCGCTGGACACCATGCGGGTACTGCAAAAGGGCAGCCGCTTGTCGATCACGCCGGTGGAACCGGCCGAATGGCGCCATGTGATGAAACTATTGAAAGAGGCCTGATGGATTTGTCACTGGTTGCGCTGCTGCTGTTGATGGGCATGGGCGGCGGCTTCGCAGCCGGGTTATTGGGCATCGGTGGCGGCATGGTGCTGGTGCCGTTTATTACCATGATCTTCACCGCGCGCGGCTTTGCGCCGGAACTGGTGGTGCACATGGCGATCGCCACTTCGCTGGGAACGATCTTGTTTACCTCGTTATCGTCGGTGCGCGCGCACCATGCGCATGGCGCGGTGGTGTGGCCCATCGTCGGCCAGCTGGTGCTGGGCATTCTGATCGGATCGTGGATCGGGCCGTGGATCGCCAAGCAATTGGACGCCTCGGTGCTGGCGCTGGTGTTTGGTGTGTTCGTGGCGTTTTCGGCCACCCAGATGATCATCGATAAAAAGCCGGCCGCGGCGCGCGAATTGCCCGGAACCTCAGGGATGCTGGCCGCCGGCGGCGTGATCGGCGTGGTGGCCGGGCTGGTGGGCGCCGGCGGCGGGTTTATCTCGGTGCCGTTCATGAGCTGGTGCAATGTGCGCATTCATAATGCCGTAGCCACCAGCGCGGCGCTGGGTTTTCCGATTGCCTTATCGGGCACGCTGTCGAATGTGTATTTCGGCTGGAATGCGCCGGGCTTGCCCGCCTGGTCGTTCGGCTATGTGTATCTGCCGGCGCTGGCGGTCATTGCGCTGGCCAGCGTGACCATGGCGCCGATGGGCGCGCGCGCCGCGCACCGCATGCCGGTTAAAAAACTGAAGCGGATATTCGCGGGTATTTTGTATGTGCTGGCGGGGTATATGTTGTGGAAGTCGTTTCACTAAAAGGTGAAATCACCGCCCCCGAAACCGTCCTCGCGAAGGGGGGTGTAGCTAAACGCGCCTCCGTTCTCACCACAGGCCCTAAAAACCGGTGTCCTCGCGAAGAAGGCGAGGACCCATAGCCTCTATGATCAGAGGTGGCATGGGTTCTCGCCTGCGCGAGAACAGCGGTTGCGCGGGGCGGGGAACATCAGGCGCCCCTCGATGGCACTCGCCCGATTATTCTGAAACCAGCTTGTCGCCCACATACACCCGATAACGCTTGATACGCCCGGTCACGCCTTGCGCCCCTTGCCGCGGCGTGTAGCGGATGCCCGCCACCTCCATCGTGCTGCCCAGATCGATCACCAGCCGGTGCGGATGCGCTCCGAACGGCGCCTTGCCGCTATAGGCCGTATGCCAGTGATCGGTGTTCTGGCCATTGATGGCGTTCAGCGCCGAGCCGTCCTCCTTGCTCGCTTCCTCGCTGCTGGCAAAGGCGATAGTCCAGTTGGACTGGTTCAGCGTCTTGCCCTTGGCGTCGAGCATGTTGATCTCTGCGACCGCGGCGAACTGTTTGCCATCGAACGCATCCAACGATTCCAGGCAAACCTGTCTACCCTTGACCGGCTTGGCAAAGCGCACATCCTGCGTACCCGCGCCGGCGGCGAACTCGGCTTCATGCGCCGCCGTCACGCCATCGAGCGCCATGCGCGCCGTGCTGGGCGGGCGCGCCAGATCCTTTTCCGGGCGCAGCCGGTCCAGCACGGGCAGTTTCAGGCCGGCCATGCGCGCCGTTTCCGGCCCGGTCAGGTCGAGCACGATGACTTCGTTGCGCCCGCGCCGCAGCCACGGCCCCGGCAGATACATGGTCTGGGTCGGGCCGATATTCCAGTAGCGGCCCAGGCAACGGCCGTTGATCCACACCACGCCCTGGCCCCAGCTCGCCATATCCAGAAAGGTGTCGCCCGTGCGGTTCACCTCAAAGTTGCCGCGCCAGAAGGCCGGCCCCTGCGCGCGCCCCGTCTTCCACGTCAGCGGAGGCAGTACGCCGTCGGCGTCGAAATCGATGGCGCGAATTTCCCAGTTCTCCAGCGCCTGCACGGCGCCCTTGCCATCGGCCTGTTTGACCTTGAAGGTCACCGGTCCGTGCAAGCCCTTGCGGTCGTGGATCTCCACGCCGAAGTTCACGCGGGCGATGGTGTAGAGCAGAACGTCGACCGTGATGGCCTTGCTGCGCGCGGCCAGTTCCACGCGGAAGCGGCGATGGCGCGTGTCCATCGTGCCCACCGGCGCGCCATCCACATACACCCACGCCAGATCGCGCACCTTGGCCGCTTCCAGCACGCCGGCCGGACCGGCCGGCACGGTGACCCGGTAACAGACCACGCCGCGGCTGATGTCGTAGTGCTCGATCGGTTTCGGACTGACATCCTTGATCACCTTGGCCGGCAGGCTGGCGAACACGGAGACCGATTCCTTCAGCGCAAATGGCGCAATCGCAATCACGGGATTCATGGGCGGCGCGTCGGGCAAGCTGTCGCCCGCTTGCAGGAAGGGTTTCATGCCGTCGCGATAGGCATTGAATTTTTCGCCGATCCAGCCGGCCTCGCCGATCGGCGCGTCATAGTCGTAGCTGGTGGTGTCGGGACGGAAAGGCCGGTCGCAGCCGCCCCACAGGCCGAACGTGGTGCCGCCGTGCGCCATGTACAGGCTGAACGAGCCGTTGGCTTTCAGCATGGCCTGGATGTCGGCCACGGCCTTGGTGGCGTCGCCGCGCCGGTGCGGAGCGCCCCAGGTGTCGAACCAGCCGGAGTAATATTCGCCGCACATCAGCGGGCCTTTCTGCACCGAGGTCAGGGCCTTGAAGCCGGCCGCCGGATCGCTGCCGAAATTGGCCACCGAGAACAATTCCGGGATGTGCGACTTGACCACGGCATTGGTGGGGTTGCACTGAAACAGCGGCACGTCGAACCGGGCGTCGAGCAGGGACTGGCGCATCACGCGCATATAGTCCAGGTCTTCGCCGAAGAAACCGTATTCGTTTTCCACCTGCACCATCAGGATCGGTCCGCCCTGGGTGACCTGCAGCGGTCCCAGCACGCGGCCGACTTCCTGCATCCAGCGCCGCGCCGGCTGCACGAACGCGGCGTCGCGGGTGCGCAGGAAACTGTCGCCTTCATGCTTGAGCAGCCACCATGGCAGGCCGCCCATTTCCCATTCGGCGCAGGCGTACGGACCCGGGCGCAGGATCACCCACAGGCCTTCCTGCTGGGCCATGCGGCAAAACGCGGCGGCATCGCGCTGGCCCTTCCAGTCATATTTGCCTTCGCGCCACTCGTGATAGTTCCAGAACAGGTAGGCGCACACGGTGTTCAAGCCCATGGCCTTGATGGCCTTGAGGCGGTGGCCCCAGTATTCGCGCGGCACGCGGGCGAAATGCAGCTCGCCGCAGCGAATCTGCAAGGGTTTGCCGTCGAGCAGGAAGTCGTTGTCGCCGATGGCGAAGCGCGAGGCGCTGGCGGCCGCGGTGGCGCCGCCGAAGGGCAGCAGCGCGCCGCCGATGGCGCCGGAGGCGCCGCGCATGAAGCGGCGGCGGTAGGGATGAATATTCTTGGTGGTCATGGGTTCTTCCGGATTTGAACGTGCATGGTCGTGCGGCGTCGCTGTTAGTGGTAACGTTGTCTTATTTTTTTGAACGACAGTTTTACCACCGATTGTCGTAGCGATTATGCATCGGCCATCAAACAATCATCTTCGTGACTGCAATGAATTTTCCGTATAGGTATAGTCAAATAAAGTATTGGTAACGAAACCATATAATGAATACGCTATACCTCTTTGACCGTCTCCCATGCATGCATTCCCCAGTCTGCTAACCCGTTCGCCGTCGAAAACGCTCGTGCTATTGGCGCTGACGGTGGCTGCCGTCGCCGCCCAGGCCGCCCCGCCGACGCAGTCGGTCGTCGGCCCGGGCTGGGCCAGCAACTCCGTCAACGCGGTGGTATTTCGCAAGAACTCGCTGGTCACACATGGCGATACCCAATTCATTGCCTACTACGATGCCGCGCGTTACCTGGTGCTGGGCAAGCGCCGCATCGGATCGGGCAAGTGGACCGTGCAGCGCAGCCATTACCAGGGCAACACGGATGACGCGCACAACGCGATCAGCCTGATGGTCGATGGCGCCGGTTACCTGCACGTGGCGTGGGACCACCACAACAACGCCTTGCGTTATGCGCGCAGCAACGCGCCCGGCGGTCTGACGCTCGGCAGCAAGATTCCCATGCTGAATCAGGACGAGGAGTCGGTCAGCTATCCCGAGTTCTATCGCCTGCCCGATGGCAACCTGCTGTTTTTCTACCGTATCGGCGGATCGGGCCGGGGCAACCTGGCGATCAACCGCTACGACGTGGCGCAGCGCCGCTGGGAACGCCTGCAGACCAACCTGATCAGCGGCGAAGGCAAGCGCAATGCGTACTGGCAAGCGTTTCTCGATCACAAGGGCACCTTGCACGTGTCGTGGGTGTGGCGCGAGTCGCCCGACGTGGCCAGTAACCACGACATGGGCTACGCGCGCTCGCGCGATGGCGGTCGCAGCTGGGAAAAATCCAGCGGGCAAGCGTATGCGCTGCCCATCACGGCGGCCAGCGCCGAGTACGCCGCAAGCATCCCCCAGAACAGTGAGCTGATCAATCAGACCTCGATGTCCGCCGATGGCAACGGCAACCCCTACATCGCCAGCTACTGGCGCGACAGCGGCGCCAGCGTGCCGCAATACCACGTGATCTTCCACACCGGCACGGCCTGGAACGTGCAGACACTGAACTTCCGCAAGACGGCGTTTTCGCTGAGCGGGCAGGGCACCAAGCGGATTCCCATTTCTCGGCCGCAAATCATGGTCGACCGTACATCGGCCCAGCCGGGCGGGCTGCTGGTGTTTCGGGACGAGGAACGGGGCAGCAAGATATCGGTGGTCAACATCCGCAACTTCCGCACGCCCGGCGCCTGGAGCGTGAGCGACCTGAACGACGCCTCGGTGGGGTCGTGGGAACCCACCTTCGATACGGAACTGTGGAAGTCGAAAGGCATCCTCAGTTTGTTCGTGCAGAACGTGGTGCAGGTCGATGGCGAAGGCAAGGCCGACGTCAAGGCGCAGCCCGTGTCGGTGCTGGACTGGACACCATGACCGTTGCCACGGCACTGAAAGCAATTGCACTGATCGGGAGAGCATGATGGAACGACGAGTTTTCATGGGCGCGGCACTGGCCGGCGGCCTTGCCGCGACACAGGCCGCCGTGGCTGCAACGCCTGCAGCCGTTCAGGGCGAACGCACGTTCATGCTCGATCTGCTGATCAAGATGACCGACCCGGTGCTCAGCGCCATGGCGCAAGGCCAGCTACGGGACAAGTTCGCGCTGGAAGTCAGCCCGACTTGGGACGGGCGCGACCGCAAGGTGGCCTACATGGAATGCTTCGCCCGGCTCATGGCTGGCGCGGCGCCCTGGCTGAGCTTGCCCGACGATGGCAGCGCCGAGGGCCGCACGCGCAAGCGCCTGCAGCAGCTGGCGCTGCAAAGCTATACCAATGCGGTCGACCCCGCCAATCCCGATTATCTGCTGTGGAAAGGGCCGGGCCAGACGCTGGTCGATTCGGCGTTTTTCACCTTGTCGCTGCTGCGCGCGCCGCGCACCCTGTGGGACCCGCTCGACGCCGCCACCAAGCAGCGCATCATTGCCGAGATTAAAGCACTGCGCCGCATCGATCCGCCCTACATCAACTGGCTGCTGTTTGCCGCCATGAATGAAGCGTGGCTGATGTCGATCGGCGAAGAGTACGATCCCATGCGCATGAACGTGGCGATCCGCAAAGTCAACGAATGGTACGTGGGCGACGGCTGGATCAAGGATGGCGCAGCGTTTCACTTCGACTATTACAACTCGTACGTGATGTACCCGTTCCTGGTCGAGATCCTCGACGTGCTGGTCAAGTTCAAAGGGCCGTTCTGGGACGCCAAACCGGCCGACCTGCAGGCGCAGGCGCTCAAGCGCATGCAGCGTTACAGCGAGCATCTGGAGCGCTTCGTCTCGCCTAGCGGCACCTTTCCGCCCATCGGCCGCTCGCTGACCTACCGCACGGCGGCGTTTCATCCGCTGGGAATGCTGGCGTGGCGCAAACAACTGCCGGCAAGTTTGCCCGAGGGACAGGTGCGCGCCGCCATGCATGCCGTGCACAAGATGGTGTGGAGCGCGCCAGGCAATTTCACCCGCGACGGGTTTCTCACCATCGGCTTTATCGGCCATCAGCCGGAGCTGGGTGACGTGTACACCAACAACGGCAGCATGTATCTGGCCGCGCAAGGCTTCGCCGCGCTCGGCTTGCCGGCCAGCGATAGTTACTGGACGGCCCCGGCGCAGGACTGGACCCAAAAGAAAGCGTTTGCCGGCGCCAGCTTCCCCAAGGATTACGCGGTTACTTATTAGTGGTGGGGTGCGGGCCGTGCCGGTTGGGGTTGCTGGGGTTGCGAGTACGCCCACTTCAGGATCACCAGCCCGGCAACGATCATCGGAATCGACAGGATCTGTCCGGAAGTAATCTGCCAGCCGGCCACGCTGACCTGCCAGTCCGGCACGCGAAAGTATTCGGTAAAGAAACGCGCGCAGCCATACAGCAGGGCGAACATGGCGCCCACCGCAAAGCGCGGCCGTGCCTTGCGCGCGAACAGCCACAGGATTACGAACACCAGCACGCCGTCGATCAGCGCCTGATACAGGGGCGACGGATGGCGCGGGCCTTCCACGCCCGGCCACAGCATGGCCCACGGCAAGCTGGCGTCGGCCACGCGGCCCGGTAACTCGTGGTTGATGAAGTTGCCGATGCGCCCGGCGGCGTAGCCCAGCGGCACCAGCGGGGCGATGAAGTCGTACACATCGGGCAGCCTGCGGCCAGCCTTGCGGGCCCAGAACCACATGGCGATCAGCACACCCAGAAAGCCGCCGTGGAACGACATGCCGCCGGTCCATGTCTTAAAGATCTCCATCGGGTGCTCGAAAAAATAGGCTGGCTGGTAGAACAGCACTTCGCCCAGCCGGCCGCCCACGATCACGCCCAGCATGCCGTAGAACAGCATGTCGTCCAGGTCTTCTTTCTTCCAGCCCAGCGCCGCCACATGGGGCTGGCGGATGCGCACCCGGCCCAGCAGGATGAACATGGCGAACGCCAGCAGGTACATCAGGCCGTACCAGTGCACGTCCAGCGGGCCGATGGAAAACGCGATCGGATTGGGATTCGGATGAACCAGCATTAACGTGTCCTTGGTGTAGATGGATTCAATTTGAGCAGCGCCAGAAAGCCCTTCAGTACGGGCGAATCGTTGTCGCGCCGCCATGCCAGCCCCGTTTCGACTTGGGGTGTGGCATCGCGCAGGGCGCGGTACTCGACGCCGGGGCGCATCAGGTTCGACACGGATTGTGGCACAAGTGCCAGCCCCATGCCGGCCGACACCAGCCCCACGATGGTCTGCATCTGGATCGCTTCCTGGCCGATTTGCGGCGTCAGGCCAGCGGCGGCGAAGCAGCCGAGAATGGCGTCGTGCAGGCCGGGCGCGATCTGGCGCGGGAAAATGATCAGCGGCAGCGGCGGCACATTCTTCAGCCACACGGCGCCGCTGCCGGCGCCGGCCTGGCCAGTGGGCGCGGCCAGGATCAGCGGCTCGGCCAGCAGCTTCATGTAATCGAGCTCGACACGGGCGCGCTCGGGCAGCGGGGGAATCAAAAAGCCGGCATCGATGCGCGCATGCAGCAGGTCGTCGATCTGCACGTCGCTGGTGGCTTCCTGCAGCGCAATCTGCACATCGGGAAATTCTGTGCGGTACTTGCGCAGAAACGGCGGCAGAATACTGTAGTCGGCCGACGACACGAAGGCGATGGCCAGCCGGCCCGCTTCGCCGCCGGCGGCGCGCCGCACCAGGTCGGGAAAGCTGGCCGCCTGGGCCAGCAGGCGGCGCGCTTCCGGCAGCAGGGCGTGACCCGCCGGGCTGAGCGCGACGGCGCGGCGGCTGCGGATGAACAGCGCGCCGCCCAGCAATTCCTCCAGCGCCTGGATGGCTTGCGACAAGGGCGGCTGAGTCATGTGCAGGCGCAGCGCGGCTTTGCCGAAGTGCAGTTCCTCGGCCACGGCGACAAAATAGCGCAGCTGGCGCAATTCCAGATTCATTGATATGCCTTTTGAATTAATCCCATCCTGTGATACTGGGTACGACTCACAGCAGCGTGCACTATATATTTGACTTGGGGCCATGCGCAAGGCATTCTTGCTGCTCTATTTTGAGGAGTTCACCATGGCCGATACGCCCCGTTACAACCGCCGTTCCCGCAACATCACCGAAGGCGTGTCGCGCAGCCCGAACCGCTCGATGTATTACGCCATGGGTTACGAAACGGAAGACTTCGACAAGCCCATGATCGGCGTGGCCAACGGCCATTCGACGATCACGCCATGCAACTCCGGCTTGCAAAAGCTGGCCGACATCGCCATCACCACCATCAAAGGCGCCGGCGCCAATCCGCAAGTGTTCGGCACGCCGACCATTTCCGACGGCATGTCGATGGGCACCGAAGGCATGAAGTACTCGCTGATTTCGCGCGAAGTGATTGCCGACTGTATCGAGACCGCCGTCAACGGCCAGTGGATGGACGGCGTGGTCGTCATCGGCGGCTGCGACAAGAATATGCCGGGCGGCATGATCGCCCTGGCCCGCACCAATGTGCCGGGCATCTATGTCTACGGCGGCACCATCAAGCCGGGCAACTGGAAGGGCAAGGACCTGACCATCGTCTCGGCCTTCGAAGCGGTGGGCGAGTTCACGGCCGGGCGCATGAGCAAGGAAGACTTCGACGGCATCGAGCGCAACGCGTGCCCGTCGGCCGGCTCCTGCGGCGGCATGTACACCGCCAACACCATGTCGTCGTCGTTCGAGGCGCTGGGCATGGGGCTGCTGTTCTCGTCGACCATGGCCAATCCGGACGATGAGAAAGTCGGCTCCGCCGCCGAGTCGGCCCGCGTGCTGGTCGAAGCGGTCAAGAAAGACCTGAAGCCGCGCGACATCATCACGCGCAAGTCGATCGAGAACGCCGTGTCGCTGATCATGGCCACGGGTGGCTCCACCAATGCAGTGCTGCACTATCTGGCCATCGCCCACGCGGCCGAAGTGGAATGGACCATCGACGACTTCGAGCGCGTGCGCCAGAAGGTGCCGGTCATCTGCAACCTCAAGCCGTCGGGTCAGTACGTGGCGACCGACCTGCACAAGGCCGGCGGCATCCCGCAGGTGCTCAAGCTGTTGCTCGACGCAGGCTTGCTGCATGGCGATTGCATGACCATCACGGGCCGCACCATGGCCGAAGAGCTGGCCGATATCCCGTCGGTGCCGCGCGAAGGACAGGACGTGATCCGCACCATCGACAAGGCGTTGTATGCGCAGGGTCACCTGGCTATTCTGAAAGGCAATCTGTCGCCCGAAGGTTGCGTGGCCAAGATCACCGGGCTGAAGAATCCGGTGATCACCGGGCCGGCGCGCGTGTTCAACGACGAGTACACCGCCATGGATGCGATCCTGGCCGACCAGATCAAGTCGGGCGATGTGCTGGTGATGCGCTACCTGGGACCGAAGGGCGGCCCAGGCATGCCGGAAATGCTGGCGCCGACTGCCGCGCTGATCGGCAAGGGGCTGGGCGAATCGGTCGGCTTGATCACCGATGGACGTTTCTCGGGCGGCACCTGGGGCATGGTGGTGGGCCACGTGGCGCCGGAAGCCTTCGATGGCGGTGTCATTGGCCTGGTGGAAGAGGGCGACTCGATCACCATCGATGCGCACCAGCAGTTGTTGCAGCTGAACGTGGCCGATGATGAAATCGAACGCCGCCGCGCCAACTGGGTCCAGCCGGCGCCGCGTTATACGCGCGGCGTGCTGGCCAAGTTCGCCGCGCTGGCGTCGAGTGCCAGCAAGGGTGCGGTGACGGGATAAGCTAAGCCGGGGCGGTTGTTCCGCCTCGACGAAAAAAAAGCGCCGTTCGAGTGATCGACGGCGCTTTTTTATTATCGTTCGGCAGATTGCCTGCTAAGCGGGTTCTTGCACCGGCGCCGATTGCGTTTGCGCCGCGCGCCGCTCCCAGAACGTGGCGTTTTTGATGCCGAGCTTAACGGGATCGAACGTGATCGGCCCGCCCGCCTTCAACTGCGCTTCATAATCGCGCAGGCACAGGATGGTGGGCTTGGAAATGAAGAAAATAATCAGGATGCCGATGATGTTAATCCACGCCATGATGCCCACACCAATGTCACCGAGATTCCAGATATACCCGGCGCTATTAATGGTCCCGTATGCCACCATCGCCATGATTACCACCTTCACGCTGACCAAGGGCAGGCCGCGCTTGAAGAAGCGGTTCAGGTAAGCGATATTGGTCTCCGCAATATAGTAGTAAGCCACGATGGTGGTGAAGGCAAAGAAGAACAGCGCCACGCCGACGAACACCGGACCGAAGCCACCGAACGTGCTTTGCAGCGCCATCTGGGTAAAGGCGGCCGATCCGATTTCAGTCGCGGCGGGCAGATTCTGCACGATGAACTGGCCGGCAGGCAGCGTACCCTGGACGTTGTACTGATTGGTAATCAGGATCATCATCGCGGTCGCGGTGCAGACCAGCAGCGTGTCGACATAAATCGAGAACGCCTGCACCAGGCCTTGCTGCGATGGGTGCTCCGTTTCCGCCGCGGCAGCCGCATGGGTGCCCGTGCCCTGGCCGGCTTCGTTGGAATACACCCCGCGCTTGACGCCCCAGCCGATGGCCGCGCCGAAGCCGGCTTGCGCGGTGAACGCGTCCGATAAGATCAGGCTGAACACGCCCGGCAGCTTGTCGATATTGATTCCGATAACGATCAACGCCAGGATGATATAACCGAGCGCCATGAACGGCACCACGTATTCGGCGAATTGCGCGATGCGCTGGATGCCGCCGAAAATAATCACCGCCAGCAGCGTCAGGATCGCGGCCAATCCGATCAGTTTATGGGTGCCGACCGGTCCGAGAAAGGTATTCACCATGGCGCCGTCGCCGAAGATCTGGGTCACGGCATTGCCGACGGCGTTGGCTTGCACGCCGGGAAGGAACACGCCGCAGGCCACAACGGCGGAGATGGCGAAGGCGATGCCCAGCCAGCGCCAGCCCAGGCAACGCTCGAAGAAATAGGCCGAGCCGCCGCGGTACTGACCGTCTTCTTCAATCTTATAGAGCTGGCCCAGCGTGGATTCGGCGTAGGCCGTGCTGGCGCCCAAAAACGCCACCACCCACATCCAGAACACCGCACCGGGGCCGCCGAAGCCGATGGCGGCGGCAACGCCGGCGATATTGCCCACGCCGACCCGGCCGGACAGCGACACGGCCAGTGCCTGGAACGATGAAATGCCCGAATTGCTATTCTTGCGCTTGAACAGCAGGCGCAGCATCTCGCCGAAATGCCGGACCTGGGCAAAGCGGGTCTGGATCGAGTAAAACAAGCCCGCGCCAAGGCACAGGTAGATCAAGCCCTTGCTCCAGATGATGCCATTGAGCCCGTCGATAAAGCCTTCCATGCGAACCTCTTCTTGTGGGTGTTGAAGCTGGACTCCCGCGCTTGTGGCAGGGAGCATCCGTGTACCGGTAAGGCAGCCGCATCGGCGCCGTTATTGCGCCGCGCGGGCATGGGTATGCCTGCAGCGCCACTGCATTCTAAGGGATTGATTGCGAAAAAGACACGACGAGGTTTATTTTGCGCAGCGGTCGATTCCGTGCGTCCGACGAGTGGCGGCGCTTGCCGCCAAGGGAAAGGCTACTTGCGTTTTTCGAACGCCGACTTGATGCGGTCCTTGCGGCGCTGTTCGTCGACGTTGTGTTCCTTCTTCTTGTCCAGTCCCAGCATCTTTTCGATAAACTCGAACCAGATGAAGGCGAACGCCATCAGGCCGATCACCCACCACCATGACATTTCGGCGAAGCGCCACACCTCGAAATATTTGAGGCCGATGGACAGTGCAATAAGAATAATAAGTGGCATGGCGCGCTCCCGTGAATCGCTCCATCTTAAAAGCTTTTCGTTGCTTCGGGTAAATATTTATCCATCTTGCGTCAACTTGAACCGCCAGTGAAGCGTTATGGAAACAATCGGACACAATGCTGTGGCTTGCGCGCTATAGAAACACGGTAGAATGTTTATGCGTTGTGGTTGCCAGCAACACCTAGCTTACTTTTGGAGATCTACATGAAACGTTCCCTGATGTTGTGCGTCGCTGCTGCGGCTGCCTTCGCTTCCACCAGCGCAATGGCCAACGCCGACCTGGCGAAAGCGAAAAACTGCATGGCGTGCCACGCCGTGGCCACCAAGCTGGTCGGTCCTGCCTACAAGGATGTTGCCGCTAAATACGCCGGCCAGAAGGACGCCGAAGCCAAGCTGACCGCCAAGGTTCTCAAGGGTGGCGCCGGCGCATGGGGTGCAGTCCCGATGCCAGCCAATCCGCAGGTGAGCGAGGCGGAAGCCAAGACCCTGGTTAAATGGATCCTGGCGACCAAGTAATCGTCGCCACCGGACTGCGTTGCGTGGATTGGGATCGCTGTAACAGTCCCCGCTAATCAGCCCGACTAAAAAAAAACGCGCCATCGGCGCGTTTTTTTTCGTTCTGGCGCTGCGCATGCTGGTGCGCAGCCCCGCAGCCGTGGCCGCAGGGCTTGCCGAAAACAATTTACATGATCACGTCCATCTTGGTCTTCTTGCCGCCCTTGAAGGTGAACAGGGTCAGCGCGCCATCCTTGATGTCGCCCTTGGCATCGAACTGGATGTTACCCGTCACGCCCTGATACTTGATGGTCTTGAGCACCGGCAGGTACTTGGCCGGATCGGCCGACTTGGCCGTTTGCATGGCAGTGGCCATGACCATCACGGCGTCGTACACGTACGGCGCATATAGCTGCACGTCCATGTTGAACTTGGCCTTGTAGCGGGCACGGAAGTCGGCCATGATTTTTTCCTGCGGACCCTTGACGCCGCCAGCTTCCGCGCAGGTCACCAGGCCTTCGCCCACACCGTCGCCGGCCAGCCGGCCCAGCGCTTCGGTACAGACGCCGTCGCCGCCCATGAACTTGGACGTGATGCCCAGCGCTTTCATTTGCTTGAGCATGGGGCCGCCCACGGAATCCATGCCGCCGAAGAAGATCAGATCGGGCTTCTTGGCTTTGATGGAGGTCAGGATGGCGGTGAAGTCGGTGGCGTTCGGGTTGGTGAATTCCTTGCCGACGATTTTGACGCTTGGCAGCTTGGCTTTGGCGCCCTTGACGAATTCATCCGCCACGCCCTGGCCGTAGGCCGAGCGGTCGTCGATGACGGCAATGTTCTTGGCCTTCAGCGTTTCAACGGCGTACTTGCCCAGCGTGCCGCCCAGCTTGTTGTCGTTGGCGACGACGCGGAACGCAGTGGCAAATCCTTGCTTGGTGTATTGCGGAGTGGTGGCCGATGGCGAAATCTGTGGAATGCCGGCATCGTGGTAAATCTTGGAGGCCGGTACGGTGGTGCCGGAATTGAGGTGACCGATCACGCCGTTGACCTTGGCATCGACCAGCTTCTGGGCCACGGCCGTGCCTTGCTTCGGATCGGCGCCGTCGTCTTCGGTGACCAGCTGCAAGGTCACCTTTTTGCCGTTGATCGTGAAGCCCTTGGCATTGAGTTCCTCGATCGCCATTCTGGCGCCTTGCTCGTTATCTTTGCCCAAGTGGGCGCTGGCGCCCGAAATCGGACCGACGTGGCCGATTTTGACGACTTCCTGTGCGCTGGCACTGCCGGCGAACGCCATGGCGATGGCGAAAGGAATGAGTTTGGTCGTGAACTGCATGGGCGTTTCTCCAATGGTGGTGATAACAAGGCGCTTGTGACGCCAATCTTAATTTGTGTAGGGCAAAAGGTACAACAAATCGGCCAACTTGCAAAGCGTCTGGCCGGGCAGACGTGCGCGTCAGTGCCCCAGTATCGGTGCGCACGCATCCGCAGGTATGCAAGAACATCATGAGGTAAGTCGAAATGCTTCGTTCCAGATCAGCGCGGCGGCCTTTAATCTCTGGCCCATCCACACCTGCCCGACAACGACCACTTACCGACAACAACAACATACAACACCATGACCCTTCACTTTCAGCTTCCATCGCGGCGTCAAGGCCGCTTCCAACATCGCTTGCAGCAAACCATGCTCGGCCTGTCGATCGCCGGCGCGCTCGTGCTGCCGGGCTGCAGCAACACGGCCTTGCCGCCCGAGGTCGCCGAAGCTATCGCGCCAGCCAAGAAAAAACCCAACATCCTGTACATCATGGCCGACGACCTGGGCTACTCGGACATCGGCGCCTTCGGCGGCGAAATCGACACGCCCAACCTGGACGCGCTGGTCAAGCAAGGCCGCCTGCTGACCAATCACCACACCGGCACGGTGTGCGCGATCACCCGCGCCATGCTCATGTCCGGCACCGACCACCACCTGGTCGGCGAAGGCCACATGGGCGTGCCCAACGACGAGCGCCGTGGCCTGCCCGGCTACGAGGGCTACCTCAACGAGAGCGCCTTGTCGTTCGCCCAGCTGCTGCGCGACAACGGCTACCACACTTACATGGCCGGCAAGTGGCACGTCGGCTCGGCCATCGCCGGCGGCAACGTCACAGCCTCGGGCAAGACCCCGGACCAATGGGGCTTCGAGCGCAGCTTCGCGTTGCTGCCCGGCGCGGCCGGCAACCACTACGGGCACGAACGGGCCGGCTCGACCAATTACACCGAAGACGGCAAGTACGTGCAGCCCGGTCAGCCCGGCCAGCCGGGCGGTGCGGGCGGCGAACCGTTCTACTCGACCGACTTCTACACCAAGCGCCTGATTTCCTACATCGACCAGAACAAGGCTGACGGCAAGCCGTTCTTCGCCTATGCCGCCTACACCTCGCCGCACTGGCCGTTGCAGGTCTCGGAACCCTGGCTGTCCAAATACAAAGGCAAGTATGACGGCGGCTACGACGTCATCCGCAACGCCCGCCTGGCGCGCCAGAAACAGCTGGGCATCATTCCGGCCGACTTCAGGCATCACCCTGGCGGGCCGGAAACGCTGACCCAGTCGCCTGCCACGGCCGGCTTCGGCACTACCGGCGCCAAGTTCATCAACGCCAACAATGGCGTGGCCCAAGGCCACACCGAATACGGCAAAGGCAAGGTCAACAAAACCTGGGCCAGCCTGACGCCGCTTGAACGCAAGGCCCAGGCGCGCTACATGGAAATTTACGCCGGCATGGTCGACAATCTCGACCACAACATCGGTTTGCTGATCCAGCACCTGAAGGACATCGGCGAATACGAAAATACGTACATCATGTTCCAGTCCGATAACGGCGCAGAGGGCTGGCCGGTTGACGCAGGGGCCGATCCAAAGGCCACCGATGAAGCAAATGCCGTCGAACCGGCCTATTCGTTGCTGGGAACCGACAATGGGCTGTCGTCCGCCAAGCGCTTGCAGTACGGCATACGCTGGGCGGAGGTGGGTGCCACGCCGTTTCGCCTGACCAAGGGCTATGCGGGCGAGGGCAGTGTCGGCACGCCGTTGATCGTCAAGCTGCCGGGCCAGACCAGGCAATTGCCGAACGTGAACGCGCTGACCCATGTGACCGACAACACCGCCACCTTCCTGGCGCTGGCCGGCATCACGCCGCCGAGCGAGCCGGCGCCCACGGCCATCGACGTGGCCACCGGGGTGGACCGCAATCTGGGCAAGGTGGTCTACAACGGCCGTCATGTGTATCCGGTGACCGGCAAGTCGTTGCTGCCGGTGCTGCAAGGGTCGGCCACGAGCGTGCGCTCCGAGCCGCTGGGCCACGAATCGTACGGCCGCGCTTATCTGATCAGTGCCGACGGCAAATGGAAGGCGCTGTGGAACGAGCCGCCGGTCGGCCCGCTCGATGGCCATTGGGAACTGTATGACCTGACGCGCGACCGCGGCGAGACGACCGACCTGTCGGCGCAGAACCCGGCCGTGACGGCGACCCTGGTCGGGCAATGGCAGCAATTCATGAAACGGGTGGGCGGGGTGGAGCCGCTCAAGCCGCAGGGTTACTACTGATGGGCGTGCGAATCGGTCCGGCCGGCCGCACCCTGCTTGTCGGCATCGGCTTGCTGGCGCTGGCTGGCGCCAGCAGCGCGCTGATCGGCAAGGCGTCGGCCCCGCCGCTGGGAAGCCCGCAGCTGTGCGCGGGTTACAGCGGTTTGCCAGCAGGCTGGGGCAGCGACGCGCATGCCGGCATGGTGCGGGTCAGCGGCGGCAGCTTTGTGTTTGGCAGCGAACGGGGTTATCCGGACGAGCGGCCGGCGCACGCGGGCAGCACCAGGGTCAAGGGATTCTGGATCGATCGCACCGAGGTGACGCAGGCGCAGTTTGCGGCGTTCGTGGCGGCCACCGGCTATGTCACCGAGGCGGAGAAGCAGGGCGGGGCGGTGGTGTTTCATGCCCCGACCGAGGAGGAGCTGGGGCGCCGTCCGTATGCGTGGTGGAGCCTGGTGAAGGGGGCGCAGTGGCGTGATTCCAAGGCGGCGGCTGGCTTGTCCGCGAATTTGCCGGTGACCCTGGTGACCCAGGCCGATGCCCTGGCGTATGCCAGGTGGCTGGGACGCGATCTGCCGACCGAGGCGGAGTGGGAATATGCGGGCAAAGCGGGGCGTGAGGATGCGCTTCTTGATGTTGCGCCGGCCGATGCCGATGGCAAGCCGGCGGCCAATTACTGGCAGGGCCCGTTTCCGCGCCAGGATCTAGGGGCCGACGGGCATGTCGGGCTGGCGCCGGTCGGCTGTTATGCGGGCAATGCGTTTGGGTTGCACGACATGATCGGCAATGTGTGGGAGTGGACGGCCGATGCGTACACCGGGCCGCGCCAGCCGCACGGGAATGGGGATACGGCGGCGGTGGCGCTGTCGGCGGGAAGCCGGCGCGCGCCGAATCAGCCGACCGTGATCAAGGGTGGATCGTTTTTATGCGCGCCGGATTATTGCGTGCGCTATCGGGCGTCGGCGCGGGAGGCGCAGGAAAGGGATTTGGCGGCGGCGCATGTGGGGTTTAGGACGGTGCGGCGGGAGTAGGGGTTTTCAGTTTGTGAACGCTGCTGAAATCGTGCGCCCAAAAGTCACAGCAAAGCAAACTCACGTCGTCCTCGCGAAGGGCTGGGCGCCCCCGCGTAGGACCCATAACCCGTCAACCTCTGAGGTTATCACTGATCA
>CALRYE020000039.1:0-41145 GCA_943372275.1 Janthinobacterium lividum | reverse complement strand
GACAAAGAAATGGTTATGCCAGGCGATAACGTGTCGATCACCGTCAAGCTGATCAACCCGATCGCGATGGAAGAAGGTCTGCGCTTCGCCATCCGCGAAGGCGGCCGTACCGTCGGCGCCGGCGTGGTAGCGAAGATTCTGTCGGAAGCAGGCGGCAAGTAATTGCCATAACGATAGCGCACGGCGTCCTGTTGCAGGGCGCTGAGCGATATAGTTAGCCAAGGGCGGGAGAGAAGGTTATACTTCGCTCCCGCCTGTTTTACAGCAGGAACAAATTCATATTGCCAGACTATCTAGTCCGGTTCGTTCTTTTAAGGGAATTATCATGTCCGCACCAAACCAGAAAATCCGCATTCGCCTGAAGGCTTTCGATTACAAGCTGATCGACCAGTCCGCACTGGAAATCGTCGACACCGCCAAGCGTACCGGCGCTGTTGTCAAAGGCCCAGTACCACTGCCAACCCGCATCCAGCGTTTTGACGTACTGCGTTCCCCGCACGTCAACAAGACCTCGCGCGATCAGTTCGAAATCCGTACGCACCAGCGTCTGATGGACATCGTCGACCCAACGGACAAGACCGTTGACGCGCTGATGAAGCTGGACCTGCCAGCTGGTGTTGATGTTGAGATCAAGCTGCAATAATAGTTAGAACAGCCAGCGCGGTCATTCGCGCAAGCTGAGTTGGGGCCGGGGGAGTTCGCTGATGCGGATGAACCCGGCCCCGATGCGTTTACGGGGCGGTGTGTGCCGCCGGACCGCCGCCTTTACGCTTGCAGTATGATCAGGGTTTCCTCAGTAATAACTTAACAAGGCGATGCCATGTCCGTCTCGCTCTACGGCGCCCTTGCCAATGCTGTGCTGATCCTTCATGTGGGTATTGTGCTGTTCATCATCGGCGGGCTGGTGTTAACCCTCGCGGGCGGCGTGTTGCGGTGGCAATGGACGCGCAATTTCTGGTTCCGCGCGCTGCACCTTGTTGGCATCGCCTATGTCGCCATGGAAGCGTGGCTGGGGATCGTGTGCCCGCTCACGACGCTTGAACAATGGCTGCGGGCGCAGGCCGGGCAGACCGTCTACACGGGTGATTTCGTCGCCTACTGGCTGCGCAAGTTCATGTTTTATGAGGCGGAGCCGTGGGTGTTCATCGCGGCCTATTCTAGATCTTTGGTTTGCTGGTCCTGCTCAGCTGGTTCGTGGTCACGCCGGTTCTTCCCTGGAGGAGTGGCGAGACGCATGTTTTGTCATCTGAGTGAGATTTAGTCCCACTTTAGCCCCACTGGCGCACAGTTGCGCATAGTGGTAATGCCGGCGATTGAATCACGTAACATTGGATGGGCGATGATCAACCTAGGGGATGGTGATGAAACTCACGCTTGAATGCGTGCAGGAGATGGATGGGCGCTGGATCGCTGAGGTCCCGGAATTGCCTGGTGTGCTCGTCTATGCTGATACATCGAGCGCTGCGATGGTGAAGGCTCAGATCCTTGCACTGCGCGTTTTAGTTGACCGACTTGAACACGGCGAAGCCGTGGCCACGGATATTTCAATGTCCGTCGGCCAAGCGGCATGAGCCGCTGACCATCGCAAAGCGGTTTACTCTTGATGCCGCTATACCGGCTGTAATGCCCCTAATCAAGCAACGGATAATCGACGTAGCCCTTTGCACCTCCGCCGAAATACCGCGTTGCATCGCCGGCATTGAGCGCTGCGCAAATTTGCAGCCGCCGCGGCAAGTCGGGATTGGCGATGAACGGCCTTCCGAATCCAATCAGGTCTGCCCAGCCGCACTCGATCGCCTGCTCGGCTTTCTGCGCGTCGTAGTGGCCGGAATAGATCATCGCGCCGCAGTACATCACGCGCAGCGCCTCCTTGAACGACGCATGCATGACCGGTGCGTCATCCCAGTCCGCTTCAGCGATGTGGATGTAGGCGATATTCAACTCATCCAGCACCCGGGCTGCGGCAAGATAGGTCGACTGGGGCGCGGCGTCCACGGCGCCTTGCGCTGAGGTAAGGGGCGCAAGCCGCACGCCCACCTTCGACGGCCCCACTGCCGCGGCCACCGCAGCGCAGACTTCCTCCAGAAAACGCAGCCGGTTGCGCAACGAACCGCCGTACCGGTCGCTGCGCTGGTTCGAGCCCGAGTCGAGAAACTGGTTGATCAGATAGCCGTTGGCGCCGTGCAGCTCCACGCCGTCGAAGCCGGCAGCGATGGCGTTCTTGGCCGCATCGACAAACTCAGCCACCAGATTGCTGACCTCCGCTGTCGCAAGCGCGCGCGGCGCCGAATGCTGGACTTGCTCGCCCACGCCGAGCTCGGCGCCCGCCTGCATCGGGTCGATGAATACCTTCACGCCGTCCGCAACGATCGCCGAAGGCGCGACCGGCGCCAGCCCGCCCGGCTGCAGCGACACGTGGGACAGCCGCCCCACATGCCACAACTGCGCGAAAATGCGCCCGCCGGCGCGATGCACGGCGGTCGTGACCCCGCGCCACCCCTCGACTTGCTCCGGCGTGTGGATTCCCGGCGTCCACGCATAGCCCTGGCCCTGGCGGCTGATCTGGGCTCCTTCCGTGATGATCAATCCCGCCGATGCGCGCTGGCTGTAGTACTGCGCCATGAGGGCGGTGGCAACCTCGCCGCGCGCCGCCCGCGAGCGTGTCATCGGCGGCATGATGATGCGGTTCGGCAGCATCAAGTCACCCAGCGGGTAAGGTTCGAACAGGCGCGTGCTCATTGCGGCCCCTCCGCTGCGTGCCGGGTGGGCGCCGGGCTGGAGCGGCTCAGCACGGCAGTATCGACAGCATCCGCCATCGCCCGGTAACCGGCGTCGCCCGGGTGCAGGTGATCGCCCGAATCATAGGCCGCCTTCAGACGGCGCGGGCGGGCCGGATCGCGCAGCAAGGCATCGAAGTCGATCACGCTGTCAAATGCGCCCTGCGTGCGTATCCACGCGTTCACCTGTTGCCGCAGCTGTTCCTTGGCGGGACTGTAATGACCTTCGAACGGCGTACCTTCCAGCGCCCCTTCGAACGGCGGCAGCGTGGCGCCCACGACGCGCACGCCGCGGGCGCGGGCCAGCGCGATCAGTTGGGAATAGCCAGCGGTCAGTTGGTCCAGCGAGACGGGCCGCTCCGCCAGCGCGAACGGGCTGCCGGGCCAGCCAATGTCGTTGGTGCCCAGCAGCACGATCAGATCGGTCACGCCGGGCTGGCTGAGTACGTCGTGTTCGACGCGGTCCACCGCCTTGACGCCCATGCCATCGCGCAGCAGGCGCGCGCCCGAGATGCCGGCATTGGCAACGGCAATGCCCCGTGGGGCCAGCCGCTCGGCCAGAAAGTCGGGCCAGCGGCGGTTACGGTCCGGTGTCGAGCCATTGCCATCGGTGATGGAATCGCCCAGGACGACGACGCTGCGTGCTTCACCCATCGCTTCGACCAGCACGCCGCTGAGAAACAAGCGTCCCTGAGCCTGCATCTCCGGCACAAACTTGGCGCGTCCGGTCCAGTCTCCGCTGGCCAGACGCATCGTTTGCTGGCCGCCCCAATGGAAACTCGCCACCGCTGTTCGCTGCGGAAAGTAGCTGCGCACGGAAAGTTGCGACAGTGACCTGACCGGCATCGCGACCGGGTCGCTGGTGACTCGCCCGCCCGCTGCCACCGTTGCGCTGCGCTGGCCGCCGAACGTGACGTTGCGCGCCGTTGTTGCCCCCGCCACGCGCACTCGGCCAAGCACGATCGGCGTGCGGCCATAGCGGTTCGAGAACACCAGCCGCAGACGATTGCCACCGGCACTGAGACGAACGGACTCATCCACGGTTTGGTCGTTTAAAAACGCAGGCACGTTGGTGGGAAGCAGGAAATCGCTACCCCAGACCGGCTGAGGGCTGGCGTACCACGAGGTAACCCATGCGCTTGCGGGGGGCGCTGCCAGTGCATTGCCGCCCAGCGCCAACCCGGCAGCAAGCGCCACGCCATATTTGAATGATCGATACATCGGAAGCTCCAGTTCATCAGAAGCGTCCACAGTAGGTCATTCCAAACCGCCGGGGAACTGGGCTGACTGGCATATAATTCATGCCAATCTGGAATGATAGAAGGACAAGGATGGACACGCTGCGGGCGATGCACTTTTTCGTGCGTACGATGGAACTGGGAAGTCTGTCAGCGGTTGCGCGAGAACTCGACACGACCCAGCCAACTGTCAGCAAAGTGCTGACGCTGTTGGAACGGCAGCTCAAGGTACGCTTGCTGGAACGCAGCACCAAGGGACCCGTGCCCACCGAGCAAGGCCTGCGCTTCTACGATCACGCCAAAGCGATACTGGAGCAGTACGAGGCGGCCGTAACCAGCGTGCAAGGCTTGACCGGGCAGGCATCTGGCCAGCTGCGTATCAACGTCCCCGTGGCGCTGGGCCAGTTCCGCATGAACGCGCTGGTGCAAGCCTTCTTGCAGCTGCATCCCGGTATCTCGGTGGAGTTGATATTGAACGATCGCTTCGTCGATCTGGTCGAAGAAGGCGTCGACATTGCCATGCGGCTCGGTACCGAGCTGCCGCCGAACGCGGTCGGCCGTCATCTTGCCGTCGTGCCCCGCTGGTTTGTGGCGTCGCCGGCGTATCTCGCAAAACGCGGCACTCCGAGCGAGCCCCAGGAAATGGCGTCGCACGACTTCATCCGCTTCGCCTGGTCGAGCGGCAACACGGTGGAGATGCACCGGTCAGGCGAGACGCGGCGCGTGGCCACCAGCAGCCGCTACCGCGTCAACAATGCACTGGCGATCCGTGAAGCGCTGGTGTTGGGGAGCGGCATCGGGCTGTGCCCGGAATGGCTGGTGCACGATCTGCTGGGCACGGGCGAGCTGGTCCGCGTGTTTCCCGCATGGTCGGCCAGCGCGCAGGACCTGCACCTGCTGTACCCGTCGCGCCGCTACCAGCCGCTGCGCTGCAAGCTGTTTATCGACTTTATCGCCGTCCAGTTTCTGGGCTTGCCGGGCTTTATCGCGCCGACCATCACCGGACCGGCGAACCGGGTCTAGTCCTTGCGGCCCGTGGTCCAGCGCAAGCCGAAGCCGAAGCGCTGATCCATCATCTCGTGCGCGCTGGTCTTGCCTTGCTGGGCGAAGTACTCCGCCAGCTTGGTCACCTGCAGGCTGCCGCCGCGGTTTTCGATCATGGCGATCGCGCACACCATCTCGTTGCCGCCCTGGTCGAGCCGCACTTCGATCGGGGCCTGATCCGGCATGTTGATCGTCACTACGCCGTCCGTTGCCGCCCAGTTCGGCGCGCCGCGATAGATGAAGGCAAAGATCAGCGCCCGCTTGATCTGGTCGACCTGGTCGCCGTTGATCAGCAGGTTTTCGCCGGTCTTGACCTGGCCAGTGCGGTCGTCGCCTTCCAGCTTGATGAACGGCGCTTGCTCGAAGTCGCCCCAGGCATTGCCCAGCGCCTGCACCAGGCCCGCACGCCCGCCTTGCAGCTCGAACATACAGCCCAAATCCAGATCGATGCCGGCCGGCCCGCTGACGGCGCCGGTCAGCTTGGCCAGAAAGCCCGTCTTGGCCGGTGCCGCGGGCGCGCCGGCGTTCTGGTTCCAGTTCAAGTTGACGTGAATTTTGCCGAAGCCTTTGCTAGTTCGCTTGTCGAGCGAGACCTTATCGCCGCGCTTTTGCAGCGTCACCTTGGACAGCGACACTTTCGCCGCGGCGGGCGCGGCAGGAGTGGCAACCGGTGCAGCAGGCGTGGCAGGTGTCGGCGTGGACGCCTCGGAACCGCCGAAGTGCGCCAGCAGCGCCGACAGGCCGCCATTGAACCCTTGCCCGACGGCGCCGAAGCGCCACACGCCATCCTTGCGGTAAATTTCACCGAGAATGACGGCCTTTTCGTCCTGAAAGTCCGACCCCGTCAGCGGAAATTGCAGCGCGTCGCCCACGCGCAAAACGGCGTTGCTCAGCGCGCGCATGGTGCCGCCGCCGTCGATGGCGGCCACGAACACCAGCTTGGTAATCGACTGGGGCAGGGCGTCGAGCGCCAGCGCGAAGCGCGCCCGGCCTGAGCCGAGTTCCAGCTTGACCGCGTCGCCAGGCGCTGCCAGCTGGTTGTAGAACACCATGAAGCGGTCGTCCGACAGCTTCTCGTTGGCGTCAAGCCCGAAGCACGACACATCCAGCGGCGTGCTGGCCGCGTCGAATTCGAACGCGACCGTGAAGTTGGATTGACAGCCGAGGTCGGCCAGTTTGCCTTTTTGTCCACGCGAAAAAATGTTCACCGTGATTCCTTTATCGTGAATGTCGTATGAAGCGGCCGAAGCGGCACTGGCCGCACCGTTAGCCCCGCCTATACGGCAGCGCCGAACACGCTCGATTGCTCGACCATGCGCTGCGCCCAGGCGCGGTGGGTGGCCACTTCGCACATCGAGTTATGCATCTGGAACACCGCCGGACTGGCCGTGTCGAGGATCGCCCGCGCCGCTTCCAGGTCGTGCGGCTTGACCCGGTAATGCTGCTCGATCAGGGCGATCTGGCTGGGATGGATGGCCGTCTTGCCGACCATGCCGTGGGCGATGTCTTCGGCCACTTCCTGGTCCAGCAGTTCCGGCAAATCCAGGTGCTCGAACACGGGCGCCGTCAGCACGAAGCCGTGCGGGCGGAAAATCGTCACCAGCCGGCCCATGACGGGGCCGAGCGGCGTGCGGTACAAGGTCATGGTGCGCGGCCGGCGCAGGCCCAGCAGAGCCAGCAGATCGTTGCCGCCGATGCGCAGCGCAAGAATGCGCGGGCGCACGTCGGGCGCTTCCAGCACCGCGCGCAGCTGGCGCATCTCGGTGTCGTCGAATACCTCGGCTGTTTCGAGGGTGGGCATCAGCAGATGGTTGGTGTGCCGTACCTGGCTGAAATAGTCGTCGAAGTTATGGCGCGTCACTTTCGGCAGCACGAAGCCGGCCAGCTTTTCCACGCCGCGCATGGCCAGCACGCGCGCCATGACGTCCGGGTTGCGCACGCGTACAAAACGCTGCGTCTGGCCGCCTTCACGCATGCTCGCCAGCACCGTGGACAGATTGAACATGGCCCAGTTCAGGTCGCACTCGGCCACCGCATCCTCGGTGCAGAAGATCAGCGAACGGACGTGATCGAGCCGCTCGCCGTTGGCCACCGCCATCAGCCGCTTGTGCGTGGCGGGCACGTAGAGCGAGGCGCCCATCGACTTAACCATCTACTGCACTCCTTATCAACGATACCGCGTGGTAGGGCAGGTCGGCATCGAGCACGACCGGAATACTTTTTTCCTGCGCCAGCAACAGCAAATGCGCCACTTCGGCCGCGCCCGCATCGCGCACGATCAGCAGGCGCGGGCTGCGCCGCAGCAACACGCGGGTCGCCTCGCCGATGCCCGGCTTGACCATGTTGACGTCGCCGATGCCGTGCTGGCGCAGCGCTGCCTGCATGTAGTCGGCCGACACCTGCGCCGCCTTGGCCTTGTCGATCGGCACCACGGCGCCGTCGTTGGCCACGCCTCCCCCGGCCAGCGCCACGGCGCGCGCGACCAGCTCGTCGGCGAAACGCTGCGACTGGTCGGCCGCCTCGAACTGCACGTAATACACGCAGCCGTGGAAGTCGTCCGGGCCGATCGCTTCGTTCAGGATCGATCTGCTGATCAATCCCGACACCGTTGCATTAAGAATACTCGATGGGATGAGGTAATCATCGCACGATGCGGCGCAGGCGGCGCTGCCGGCCAGATCCGACAGCACATACAGGCCCGGATCGATGGCAATGCCGCGCTCGGCATTGAAAGCCGTGACCGCCGATTCCAGCTCGCGCGAGATCACGCCCTTGCCGGTCCAGCCGTCGATGAAGACGATCGATTCGGGGGCATGGCCCTGCGCCAGAATGTGCTCCAAGGCCACTTTGTCGATGCCGCGGTCGCGGATGATGGAGACCGAGTAGTGCGTCGTGGCGCGGCCGACGACGCGTTCCAGCAGATGCTTGAGCACCACCCCCACCGGCGTGCCTGCGCGCGCCAGCGACACCAGCGTGACAGGGCCGCTGCGACGTGCGGCAATCAGTTGCGCCAAGGTCAGGCAATCCTGCGCCATGCGCGCCAGATTGGCGTCGCAGGCGTCGCGGAACACTTGCAGATACTTCGCCGACGGCAGCGACTCGGGCGACAGCATTTCACTGTAGTGGCGCTGGCCCGACTGGATCAGGAATTCCTTGTGCTCGACGTCGACGAAATCGGCCAGCGGCAAGCGCTTGAGCAGAAACGTCACGTCGTCGCTGCGGTAGCTGCCGGAAAAGTTCAGCTCGGCATCCATCAACACGGCGGCATTCATAGCGTCTCCAGCGTCAGGCCAGAAAGCTGGGTGCGGCGCGGCACGATGGCGTAGTCGCAGGCGGCCATGAAGCGCGCGTCCGACTTGCTGTCGCCCATGCCGAACGTGACGATGTCGCCATGCTCGGCGCGCAGCTTCTCGGTCACATAGGCCACGGCGTGCGATTTATTCAGTGCATTGGGCAGCACGGCCAGATTGTTGCCGTTGCGGTGGATGAAGTATTCGCGTTGGCCTGCGTCCAGCCACGGCTGGATCACTTCGCGCTCGATCGGCTCCAGGTTGGCGCCGATCTTGTGCGGGTCCTTGATAACCAGATAAAACGGAATGCCATAGTCCTCGATCACGCGCGTGCGCGAGCCGTAGCCGGTGCGCTCGGCCCAGGCGTCGATCGCGCGCGCCAGTTCCTGCAGGCCGGGCAGGGCCGCCAGCATGGCGCCGCGGGTGCGGTCCAGCCAGTGCTGGTCGACCGCGCCGCCCGGTTGCAGCACCACCCCGCCGTAGTCGATGACGGCCCAGCTGTTGAAGGGTAAATCGACGCGGCTGAACGCGTCCAGGTTGCGCGCCGTGGCCGGAATGATGGTCATACCATCGTGGGCGAATTCGAAAAAGGCGCGCTGGCCCGGCGTGGTGTACGAAATGGGCGCGCCATCCTTTAAAAAGGCGGCCGGGCGCAGTGGTTCTGCGCTGCCACATTTTTCCAGCGACTGGAACAGGGTGTCGTCCAGGTCAGCGAACAGGAATTTCTTCAACTTGATTCTCGATAGGGAAGTGGAGCAGGTGTGCGTCGAGCAGGCCTGCAAGATGCTGCAAGGCGGCATTGGATGTCGTCTCGTGGCAAATGATGACATGATCATATTGCCCGCGCGTGACGTTATAAATATAGTTGGTGATGCCTTCGCCATAGTTATCGGCAAAGCTGAGGGCGCTGACCACGGCGCCCCAGGTCAGGATCGGCGAGCGCGTGGTCGACTGCACCATCACATCCACGCCCAGCCGCTCCAGTTCCGCGCCCAGCAGGTAGGGCGCGTGCATGAACTCGCCAGTACCCAGCACCAGCACCGTGGCGCCGGGCTGAAAGCTTGCCGCCAGACGCTCGGCTGCCGCCACCGGCTTGACCACCGGGCGCGACAGGCCCAGCCGGCCGTAAGCGGCACTGGCGCCGCGGTCGGCGCTGGCGTCGTACAGCTGGGCCGGCGCGCCGCTGGTGTCCAGGGTGCCCGGGGTAAAGCTGTAGGTGCCGCTCAGCACGGCGGCGCTGGTGACGGGCAGGCCGAAGCGCTCGGTCAGCGCGGCGGTGGCCGGCGCTCCCATGAAATTGGTGATGGTCGCCAGATGCACGTGGGCGATGCCGGGGTTGAGCTTGCGGCACGCCTCGGTCAGGTTGAGGAAGGTGTTGCCGGTGCTGGCTTCATCGTCCACCAGGACCAGGGTGCGCGCGCCCAGCAGCAGCGCCCGTTCGGCGTCGCCCGGGGGCAGGTGCAGGAACTGGCGTGGCGCGTGGCTGTGGGCTTCTTCGAACTCGACCAGCTCGGTATCGCCCACGCGATAGCGGGTGGTGTGGATGAACATGGCGGCTTGATCCGGATGGGCGCGCAGCCAGGCTTCGAACACGCCTTGGCCCAGGCCGATGGCGGTTTCCGCCATGGCAATGAACAGCACCGGGCCGGGCAGCTCGGGCACGCCGGCCGCCATGCGCGTGTGGATGTCGGCCATCGCGATTGGCCGCACCGGCCAGTGCTTGCCCAGCACCTTGGACAGGAACAGGAAGCCGCGCTTGGCGTTGGCGCGCGCGGCAAAGCCCAGCAGGGCGTCCTGCGCCACGCTGGCGTCGTCCACGCTCAGTTCCAGCGTACCGGTGGGCAGCTCGTGGCGCTGTCGCGGTTGCGTGTGCCTGGCGCTCACACCAGCTCCGTGGACGAAGCCAGTTCGGCCACGCGGATGCCGTCGCGCACCGGCGGCACGGTCACGCTGGCGAAGCCGTCGGCAAAGCCGCACAGGGCGATGTAGGGCAGGTTGGGGCCGGCCACGCAGGCCATGCCGATGCCGCCCGACATGCGCGGGTTGATTTCCAGCAGGCGCAGCTTGTCGGCGCCTTCGCGGAACTGCACGTTGAAGCAACCGTTCAGGCCGAAATCGGCGGCCAGGCTGGCGCAGGCGTCGAGGATGTCGGCGCGCATGTCGATCAGCTGGCCGCGTCCGGCTTGCTGGGGCTTCTTGCGGGCCACGGCGGCGATCAGGCGGCCGTTGTCGCCCACGCAGTCGACGCTGTACTCGTGCCCGTCGAGAAACTCCATCAGCAGCATGGTGCGGAACTCGCCCAGCGCGGCCAGGCCGCGGCGCAGGTCGTCGCGGCCGATGTGGTATTCCACGCCAGCCAGCAGCAGCTCGGCGCTGCTGCGCACTTCGTCGATGACGGCAAAGCCCAGCCCGAACACGGAGTTCGACGGTTTCAGGCACAGGGTGGCGTGGCGCGGGCGCAGCTCGGCATAGGCCGCGTCGAACTGGGCCACGTTTTCAAACGGAATGAATTCGGCCACGGGCGCGACTGGCACCCTGGCGGTGGCGTAGAAGCGCGCCTTGTCGTGGATTAATTCCAGCATCTCCGGCGTGGCGGCGCTGAGCACGCGCGTGCCTTGCGCTTCAAAACGGGCGTGCTGGCCGGCCAGAAAGGTCGATTCCTTGCCGGGGATGAAAATATCGACGCGCTGCTCGCGGCAGAAGTCCAGGCACCACGCTAGGTAGTCCTCGCCCTTGATGCCGGTGGGCTCCTCGTGGAACTCATGGGCGACGCGCGCGGCGGTGACGTGCGGATTGGCGTTGCTGTAAATAATGTGGAAGCGACCGTCGCGGTCAGCTTCGCGGATCAGCGCGATTGCCGCGTAGACGGACGAGAACGTCCTGTTGTACCAAACACGCATGAAAAACCTTATGGGAACAAACAACAAGACGGCGCCCACATGGGCGCCGCCGGAAAAGCACACTGCTGGGACGCCGCGGTGGTCAATCCACCGCTACATGCCGGCGGTCGTCGATCAGCCGCTGGCAGTCAGCGGCCGGCCCACGTCAGGCATCGACGCCGAAGTTGCGCGCCAGCGGGCCCAGGCCGCCCTTGAAGCCCTGGCCGATGGCCTTGAACTTCCATTCGGCGCCGGCGCGATACAGTTCGCCGAAGATCATGGCCGTTTCGGTCGAGCCGTCTTCGGACAGATCGTAGCGGGCCAGTTCCTTTTCGCCGTTGGCGTCCAGGCAGCGGATGTAGGCCTTGTTGACCATGCCGAAGTTCTGCTTGCGGGCATCGGCTTCGTGGATGGTCACGCACACCGAAATCTTGTCGACTTCGGGCGGCACGCGGGCCAGGTCGACGACCACCTTCTCATCGTCGCCGTCGCCGGCGCCGGAGCGGTTGTCGCCGGCGTGGGCGACCGAGCCGTCGCTGGACTTGAGGTTGTTATAAAAGATGAAGTCGCTGTCGCCGCGCACCTTGCCGTCGGCCTTGAGCAGGAAGGCGCTGCCGTCCAGGTCGAATTCAGCGCCGTCGGTGGCGCGCGGGTCCCAGCCCAGGCCGACGATGACCTTGGACAGGCCCGGGGATTCCTTGCTGAGGTTGACGTTGCCGCCTTTTTGCAGACTGATTGCCATGGATAACTCCTTTGATCGGTTGAGGGATGGGATGATCCCCTTAAATGGGTGCGAAGTGTGGGCAAACAAGCAATTTGTTTTGTAAATCTGTGGCGCCCCCGCACAGCCATGGTGCGTTGCTGGACAGAAATGGACGACCCCCGTAGACTGAACTCATCCCAGCCACATGACATCATGCCATGACCACCGACCTTGCCACCCGCAGGCCCATCCGCCGCATCGCCAGCGCCGATTTTTCGGTCTATCCGGTGTGGGAATGGGCGTTGGGCGAGGAGCAGACGTTCGACCATGAGCAATCGTTCGTGCGCCCGACGCCGCATGCGCGCGTGCCGATGCAGGCGGGCGGGCATTATATTGTGCTGGGCAACGCCGTGCTCAACGACGCCAGCGAACTGCCGGCCTGCATCGAGGTGCTGGTGGCGGGCGGCAAGGTCGAGTTCATTCCCATGTTCCTGCTGCTGCCGGACCGCCATCTGGATTTTACCGGGGCCGAGGCGACCCGCGTGCTCAGTCAGTATGCGCGGCGCCTGAATACCTATGCGGTGAGCTGGACCCTGGCCGTGCCGGTGGGCGAGAGCGACGCGATCCACGGCGCCAAGGTGCAGCGCAGTTTGTCGGTCAAGGCCGCGCAGCTGTGGATGCGCCTGCGCGTGGCGGCCAGTGGCAACCATGATGTGCCGGCGCTGTAGAGCGAACGCTGCCTGCTGTCCTACTCCCTAATTAGTTAGCTTGTAAACCGTCATCCTCGCGAAAGCGAGGACCCATAGAACGGCGGAGCAAAGTTTGCCGCTGAGCTTGACGGGTCATGGGTTCTCGCTTTCGCGAGAAGTCAGGTCGCGCAATGCGCGGCATGACGGTTTTTAGGGCAACTTGAACCGTGCCCGCTCCTCGGGCGGCGCCTAGTCACCCAAACATCGCAGCGCCTCGGCAAGCACCTGTTGCACCCACGCCCAACAAGCTCACATACCCCCAACATACCTGTTGCGTCAACCCCTTTAGCGCGTTATACTAGCCGGCTTCGGTATGGATTCGTCCTTTTTGAATCTGTCCTTTACTTGGTAGTTAAACATCAGCCCCGCCCAATCGCAGGTGGGAATGGAGAAAAAATGAGCCTAGGCCTTCTCGGTCGCAAGGTTGGAATGATGCGCATCTTTACGGATGAAGGGGACTCGATCCCTGTCACCGTGCTGGACGTGTCGAACAACCGTGTTGCGCAAGTCAAAACTCCTGAAACAGACGGTTACTCCGCTGTTCAGGTCGCTTTCGGTCAACGTCGCGCTTCCCGCGTGACCAAGGCAGTAGCGGGTCATCACGCCAAAGCTGGCGTCGAAGCTGGCACCAATCTGCGCGAATTCCGCGTCGATGCCGGCAAAGCAGCCGAACTGAAAGCAGGCGACGTGATCGCCGCTTCCCTGTTCGAAGTCGGTCAAAAGATCGACGTGCAAGGTGTCACGATCGGTAAGGGTTACGCCGGCGTTATCAAGCGTTACCACTTCGCTTCCGGTCGTCAGACCCACGGTAACTCGCGTTCGCACAACGTACCAGGCTCGATCGGTATGGCGCAGGATCCAGGTCGTGTATTCCCTGGTAAGCGCATGACCGGTCACCTCGGCGATGTTAACCGTACCGTACAGAATCTCGAAATCGCCCGTATCGATGCCGACCGTCAGCTGTTGCTGGTCAAAGGCGCCGTACCAGGTGCGAAAAATGGTCAGGTGATCGTTTCGCCAGCCATCAAATCCAAAGCACAGAAGGGAGCTTAATTATGGAACTCAAGCTTCTTAATGAGCAAGGACAAGCTGGTTCGAACGTCGCCGCTGCCGATACCGTTTTCGGCCGTGACTACAACGAAGCCCTGATTCACCAGATCGTGGTCGCTTACGCTGCCAATGCCCGTAGCGGCAACCGCAAGCAAAAAGACCGTGAAGAAGTCCATCACACGACGAAAAAGCCTTGGCGCCAAAAAGGTACCGGCCGCGCGCGTGCTGGTATGTCGTCCTCGCCTCTGTGGCGCGGCGGCGGTCGGATTTTCCCGAACTCGCCTGATGAAAACTTCACCCACAAAGTGAACAAGAAGATGTATCGCGCAGGTATCTGCTCGATCCTGTCCCAGCTGGCCCGCGAAGAGCGCCTGGTGGTGGTGGAGAATCTGACGATCGATGCGCCGAAGACCAAGCTGCTGTCGCAAAAGCTGCAGGGCATGGGCCTGGAATCGGTCATGATCATCACCGACACCACGGACGAGAACCTGACCCTGGCCTCGCGCAACCTGCCGCACGTGCTGGTCGTCGAGCCGCGTCACGCCGATCCAATGTCGCTGGTGTTCTACAAAAAAGTCGTGGTCACCAAAGCAGCACTGGCCATGATCGAGGAGATGTTCGCATGAGCGGCGTAATCAAATTTTCCGAAGAGCGCCTGATGAAGGTGCTCCAGGCGCCAGTCATTTCCGAGAAGGCCACCATGGTCGCGGAAAAGAACGAGCAGATCGTGTTCCGCGTACTGCCGGATGCGACCAAGCCTGAAATCAAGGCAGCCGTTGAACTGTTGTTCAAGGTTGAAGTCCTGTCGGTGCAGACAGTCAATCGCCAAGGTAAGCAGAAGCGTTCGGGCCGGTTCAACGGTCGTCGCAACCATACCAAGCGTGCTTTCGTGTGCCTGAAGCCTGGCCAGGAAATCAATTTTGTCGAGGAGGCTAAATAATGGCACTCGTAAAGATGAAACCAACCTCACCAGGCCGTCGCGGCATGGTGAAAGTGGTGAACCCGGACCTGTACAAAGGCCGTCCGTTCGCCGCCCTGGTTGAAAAGAAATCGAAAACTGCCGGCCGTAACAACAACGGTCACATCACCACCCGTCACATCGGTGGTGGTCACAAGCAGCACTATCGCCTGATCGACTTCAAGCGTCAGAAGGATGGCATTCCGGCCAAGGTTGAGCGTATCGAATACGATCCTAACCGCACCGCGAATATCGCCCTGCTGTGCTACGCCGACGGTGAGCGCCAGTACATCATCGCCACCAAAGGCATGTCGGTCGGTGACTCGGTCATGAACGGTTCGGAAGCGCCGATCAAGTCGGGTAACTGCCTGCCGATCCGCAACATCCCGGTCGGTACCGTGATGCATTGCGTCGAAATGCTGCCAGGTAAGGGTGCCCAGATGGCCCGTACCGCCGGCGCCGGCGTGGTGCTGATGGCCCGCGAAGGTACCTACGCTCAGGTGCGTCTGCGCTCCGGCGAAGTACGCCGCGTGCACATCGAGTGCCGCGCCACGGTTGGCGAAGTCGGCAATGCCGAGCACAGCCTGCGCAAGATCGGTAAAGCTGGTGCGATGCGCTGGCGCGGTGTTCGTCCTACCGTTCGCGGTGTGGTCATGAACCCGGTCGATCACCCGCACGGTGGTGGTGAAGGTAAAACCGCAGCTGGTCGTCATCCAGTGTCGCCTTGGGGCCAACAGACGAAGGGTAAGAAGACGCGCCGTAACAAGCGTACGACTTCGATGATCGTCTCGCGCCGCGGCAAGAAATAAGGATAAGACATGACACGTTCATTGAAAAAAGGGCCGTTTATCGACGCCCACCTGGTGAAAAAAGTCGAAACCGCGCAAGCGAACAAAGACAAAAAGCCAGTAAAAACCTGGTCGCGCCGTTCGACGATTTCGCCAGACTTCATCGGCCTGACGATCGCTGTGCACAACGGCAAGCTGCACGTGCCGGTGTACATCTCCGAGAACATGGTTGGTCACAAGCTCGGCGAATTCGCACTGACCCGCACGTTCAAAGGTCATGCCGCTGACAAGAAGGCGAAGAAATAATGGAAACCAAAGCTATCCTCAAAGGTGTGCGCCTGTCGGACCAAAAGGGCCGTCTGGTTGCCGATCTGATCCGTGGCAAGAAAGTCGGCGCAGCACTCGACATCTTGCAGTTCAGCCCGAAAAAAGGTGCAACGATCATCAAGAAGGTTCTGGAGTCCGCCATCGCGAACGCCGAGCACAATGATGGCGCTGACATCGACGAGCTGAAGGTCGTGCAGATCTACGTTGAAAAGGGTCCTATCCTGAAGCGCTTCACTGCACGCGCTAAGGGCCGGGGTGATCGCATCTCAAAACAATCCTGTCACATCTACGTGACTGTCGGCAACTAAGGGGTCACGATGGGACAGAAGATTCATCCAACAGGCTTTCGCCTGTCAGTAACCCGTAACTGGGCGTCGCGTTGGTACGCGGGCAATGGTAACTTTGCCCAAATGCTCAACGAAGACCTCGCAGCACGTGCGTTCCTGAAAAAGAAACTGAAGAACGCCTCGGTCGGCCGCATCGTCATCGAGCGCCCAGCCAAGAACGCGCGCTTCACGATCTACAGCTCGCGTCCAGGCGTGGTCATTGGTAAAAAAGGCGAAGACATCGAAGTACTGAAGTCGGCGCTGACCAAGATCATGGGCGTGCCCGTGCACGTGAACATCGAAGAAATCCGCAAGCCGGAAATCGACTCGCAGCTGATCGCCGATTCGATTTCGCAGCAGCTGGAAAAGCGCATCATGTTCCGCCGCGCGATGAAGCGTGCGATGCAAAACGCCATGCGTCTGGGTGCCCTGGGCATCAAGATCATGTCGTCGGGTCGTCTGAACGGTATCGAGATCGCCCGTAAAGAGTGGTATCGCGAAGGCCGCGTGCCTCTGCACACCCTGCGCGCCGATATCGACTACGGTACCAGCGAAGCGGCAACCACCTACGGCATCATCGGTGTCAAGGTGTGGGTCTACAAAGGCGATCGCGCTCCCAACGGCGACGCTCCAGTGATCGACACCCCGGCCGACGAGAAGAAGAGCCGCGGTCCGCGTCGTGACGATGGCAAGCCAGCCGGCCGTCCACGTCCAGCCGGTGCCCCTGGCCGTCCAGGTTCAACCCCAACTGGCGCGCCAGTGGTTCGTGCTCGTCCTGCAGTCGCAGTGAAGAAGCCTGAAGCCGCAGCTAGCGCTCCAGCTGAGAAAGCAGGAGAATAATCATGCTGCAACCAGCACGCAGGAAGTATCGTAAAGAGCAGAAAGGCCGTAACACCGGCATTTCGCACACCCGCGGCACCGCGGTCTCGTTCGGCGAATTCGGTCTGAAGGCAGTTGCCCGCGGCCGTATCACCGCACGTCAGATCGAGGCAGCTCGTCGCGCCATGACCCGCCACATCAAACGTGGCGGCCGTATCTGGATCCGCATTTTCCCGGACAAGCCAATTTCGAACAAGCCAGCTGAAGTTCGTATGGGTAACGGTAAAGGTAATCCTGAGTACTACGTCGCTGAAATTCAGCCAGGCAAAGTACTGTACGAAATGGATGGCGTTGACGAGACCCTGGCACGCGAAGCGTTCCGTCTGGCCGCAGCCAAACTGCCACTGGCGACGACGTTTGTCATCCGCCAAGTCGGCCAATAAAAGGAGTTGTATATGAAAGCAACAGAACTCCGCGGCAAAGACCAGGCAGCTCTCGAAAAAGAGCTGAATGAGTTGTTGAAGGCCCAGTTCGGCATGCGCATGCAAATCGCAACGCAGCAGCTGAACAACACTTCCCAGCTCAAGAAGGTGCGCCGCGATATCGCGCGTGTAAAGACTGTGATGAATTCGAAGGAAGCCAAATGAACGACACTACTAAAGTAGCGCTCAAGCGCACGCTGGTCGGTAAAGTGGTGTCGGACAAGATGGACAAGACGGTTACCGTTTTGATCGAGCGTCACGTCAAGCACCCGCTGTACGGCAAGATCATCATGCGCTCGAACAAGTACCACGCGCATGACGAAAACAATGAAGTCAAGACCGGTGATACGGTCGAGATTCAAGAAGGTCGTCCGATCTCGAAGACCAAGGCTTGGACCGTAACGCGTGTCGTGCAAGCGGCGCCAGTTATCTAAGAGCAAAAGCAGTACCAGTAGTGCCGGATGGGGGTGTCGTTATTTTAACGACAGCCAGCTTCCGGATAAATAATCCTTGCGGGCCCGCCAGTATTCTGCGATACTAGCGGGCTTCGTTCATGTAACGCCGCATTATTAGTCACCCCGGTGGCGCGGTCTGCAAACGAAAGTTTTTGGAAAGTCCATCACCCAATCGGCGCACTCCAGCAGGAGCGTGTTGGCGGGACCAAGACTGACCGCAGGCCCACATTGTGGGAATTCTTCGGCTTAAGTTGGGAAAGAGAACACTATGATTCAAACTGAAAGCCGGCTCGAAGTGGCCGACAATACCGGTGCCAAAGAAGTAATGTGCATCAAGGTATTGGGTGGTTCCAAGCGCCGTTATGCTGGCATTGGCGACGTGATCAAGGTAACCGTCAAGGTTGCTGCGCCACGCGGCCGTGTCAAAAAAGGTGAAATTTATAACGCCGTGGTTGTGCGCACCGCTAAAGGTGTACGCCGCCAAGATGGCTCGCTGGTGAAGTTCGACGGCAACGCCGCCGTTCTGTTGAATGCCAAGCTCGAGCCTATCGGTACCCGTATTTTTGGACCAGTCACGCGCGAACTGCGTACTGAGAAGTTCATGAAGATCGTGTCCCTGGCACCTGAAGTCCTGTAAGGAGTCGTAATGGATAAGATTCGTAAAAACGACGAAGTCATCGTTCTGACCGGGAAAGACAAGGGCAAGCGCGGCGTGGTTCAGCAACGTATCGATGCTGAGCATGTCGTGGTTGAAGGCGTCAACATCGCCAAGAAGGCTGTCAAGCCGAACCCAATGACCGGCGTAACTGGTGGTATCGTCGATAAGACTATGCCGATTCACGTGTCCAACGTTGCATTGTTTAATGCAGCGACTGGCAAGGCAGACCGCGTAGGCTTCAAAGACGTAGACGGCAAAAAAGTCCGCGTTTTCAAGTCGTCCGGCGAAGTAGTGAAGGTTTAATCATGGCCCGTCTCCAAGAGTTTTACAAAGATAAGGTCGTTGCTGATCTGGTCGCCAAATTTGGCTACAAATCGGCAATGGAAGTTCCCCGTCTGACCAAGATCACCCTGAACATGGGCTTGGGCGAGGCGATCGCGGACAAGAAGATCATCGAGCACGCCGTGGGCGACCTGACGAAGATTGCTGGCCAGAAGCCAGTAACGACCAAGGCACGCAAGGCTATCGCCGGCTTCAAGATTCGTGAAGGCTATCCAATCGGTACCATGGTCACCCTGCGCGGCGCCCGGATGTACGAATTCCTGGATCGCTTCATCACCGTGGCCCTGCCGCGTGTGCGCGACTTCCGTGGTGTCAATGGCCGTTCGTTCGATGGCCGCGGCAACTACAACATCGGTGTCAAGGAACAGATCATCTTCCCTGAGATCGAATACGACAAGATTGACGCGTTGCGCGGCTTGAACATCAGCATCACGACCACCGCGAAGACCGACGACGAAGCGAAAGCTCTGCTCGCCGCCTTTAAATTTCCGTTCAGAAACTGAGATCATGGCAAAATTAGCACTGATTAACCGCGAAAAGAAGCGTGCAGACCTGGTGGAGAAGTTTGCCCCGAAGCGTGCAGCTCTGAAAGCCATCATCGACGACCAGTCCAAGTCGGAAGAAGAGCGCTACGAAGCGCGTCTGAAGTTGCAGGCTCTGCCGCGCAACTCTGCCCCGACGCGCCAGCGTAACCGCTGCAGCATCACCGGCCGTCCACGTGGCACATTCCGTAAATTCGGTCTGGCCCGTACCAAACTCCGTGAATTCGCCATGCGTGGCGAGATTCCGGGTATCACTAAAGCCAGCTGGTAATAGGAGAATAAGCAATGAGTATGAGCGATCCTATCGCCGATATGCTGACCCGCATTCGCAACGCACAAGGTGTCCAGAAGACGACCGTGGCCATGCCCTCGTCGAAAGTCAAAGTAGCGATTGCTGTCGTCCTCAAGGACGAGGGTTACATTGAAGATTTCGCAGTCACTGCCGAAGGCGGCAAAGCGGAACTGAAAATCGGTTTGAAGTATTACGTTGGCCGTCCCGTCATCGAGCGCTTAGAGCGCGTGTCCCGTCCGGGCCTGCGCGTCTACAAAGGCAAAGATGATATCCCTACCGTGATGAATGGCCTGGGTGTGGCGATCGTGTCGACCCCGCAAGGCGTCATGACGGACCGCAAAGCGCGCGCCACCGGTGTCGGCGGCGAAGTTATTTGCTACGTGGCTTAAGGAGTAGACGATGTCTCGAGTAGCTAAAATGCCAATCGCTGTCCCAGCTGGCGCCGATGTGGCGATCACTGCAGCAGCGATCACGGTCAAGGGCCCACTGGGCACCATGACCCAGTCGCTCAACGGCCTGGTAAAAGTTGAAAACAATGGCGGCACGCTGACGTTCGATGTAATCGACGACAGCCGTGAGTCGAATGCGATGTCCGGCACCTTGCGTGCCCTGGTCAACAATATGGTGACCGGCGTGACCAAAGGCTTCGAGAAGAAGCTGGCACTGGTGGGCGTGGGCTACAAAGCCCAGGCCGCCGGTGACAAGCTGAACTTGTCGCTGGGTTTCTCGCACCCGGTGGTGCATGCCATGCCAGCCGGCGTGACCTGCGCGACCCCAACCCCGACCGAAATCGTGATCAAGGGTATCGATCGCCAACAGGTTGGTCAGGTTGCTGCCGAAGTGCGTGCTTACCGCTCCCCTGAGCCTTACAAGGGCAAGGGCGTCCGCTATGTGGACGAAGTGGTCAAGCTTAAAGAAACCAAGAAGAAATAAGGCCGACCATGGACAAGAAAGAATCACGTCTGCGTCGTGGACGCCAGACCCGCATCAAGATTGCGGAACTGAAAGTAAATCGCTTGTCGGTGCACCGCACCAACCTGCACATTTACGCCAACCTGATCAGCCCGGACGCAAAAATCCTGGTTTCGGCGTCCACCGCCGAAGCCGAAGTGCGCGCCCAGCTGGCAGGCCAGTCCGGCAAGGGTGGCAATGCCGCCGCTGCCGCACTGATCGGCAAGCGCGTCGCAGAAAAAGCACTGCAAGCAGGGATTACCGAAGTTGCGTTCGACCGCTCCGGTTTCCGTTACCACGGCCGTGTGAAGGCGTTGGCAGAAGCCGCGCGTGAAGCCGGTCTGAAGTTCTAAGGAAGAATCGTCATGGCAAAAATGCAAGCGAAAATGCAAAGCGACAAGCCGGATGATGGCATGCGCGAAAAGATGATCGCGATCAACCGCGTGACCAAAGTGGTCAAGGGTGGTCGTATCATGGGTTTTGCAGCACTGACCGTCGTTGGTGATGGTGATGGCCGCATCGGTATGGGCAAAGGCAAGTCGAAGGAAGTTCCTGTCGGCGTGCAAAAGGCCATGGAAGAAGCGCGCCGTAACCTGATCAAGGTTCCCCTCAAGAACGGTACGATTCACCACAACGTGTCTGGCCGTCACGGCGCATCGAAAGTCATCATGATGCCCGCCAAGCCAGGTACCGGCGTTATCGCCGGCGGCGCAATGCGCGCGATCTTCGAAGTAATGGGCGTGACCGACATCGTGGCGAAATCCACCGGTTCGTCGAACCCTTACAACCTGGTGCGCGCTACGCTGGACGGCTTGTCGAAAATGAGTACTGCATCCGACATCGCCGCCAAGCGCGGCAAGTCGGTTGAAGACATTCTGGCTTAAGGCGGACAAAATGGCACAAACAGTCAAAGTACAATTGGTCAAGGGCTTGATCGGCACGCGCGAATCGCATCGCGCTACTGTTCGCGGCTTGGGTCTGCGTCGTGTCAACTCGGTTTCCGAGTTGCAGGACACCCCATCCGTGCGCGGCATGATCAACAAAGTATCGTACCTCGTTAAAGTGGTTGCGTAAGCCGCGAGGCTTACGTTACGGAGAAATTCATGGAATTGAATACAATTGCACCAGCCGAAGGCGCCAAGCATTACAAGCGTCGCGTCGGCCGTGGTATTGGCTCGGGCATCGGTAAAACCGCTGGCCGTGGTCACAAAGGTCAGAAGTCGCGTTCGGGCGGTTTCCACAAGGTCGGTTTCGAAGGCGGTCAAATGCCTCTGCAACGCCGTCTGCCTAAGCGTGGTTTCAAGTCGCTCAACGCCACGTTCAAAGCGGAAGTTCGTCTGTCCGACCTGAACAACCTGGCCGTTGGCGATGTCGACATCCTGGTTCTCAAGCAAGCGGGTATTTTGCAGGTGCTGGCACGCGACGTTCGCGTGATCCTGTCCGGCGAAATCACCAAGGCAGTGAACCTGAAGGGCCTGAAAGTTACTGCAGGCGCGAAAGCGGCCATCGAAGCTGCTGGCGGCTCGGTAGCTTAATTGCGCTCTCATCGTTTGATCGGAGCATAAATTGGCGACTAATTCACAACTCGGTAAAAGTGCTGCAGCTGGATTCCCTTGGGGCCGGCTCTGGTTTTTGCTTGGCGCGTTGGTCGTCTATCGTATCGGTGCTCACATCCCCGTACCGGGGATCGACCCGACGCAATTGGCGGCCTTGTTCAAGCAAAACGAAGGCGGCATCCTGGGCATGTTCAACATGTTCTCGGGTGGCGCGCTCGAGCGGTTCACCGTGTTCGCTCTCGGCATCATGCCGTACATCTCGGCCTCGATCATCATGCAGCTCGTGTCGATCGTGTCGCCCCAGATGGAAGCACTGAAGAAAGAGGGCGAAGCCGGCCGTCGCAAGATCACCCAGTACACCCGGTATTTCACGGTGGTGTTGGCGCTGTTCCAGGCAACCATGATTTCGGTGGCGCTGGAGTCGCAGCCCGGTCTGGTGATCGACCCCGGCATGGCGTTCCGTTTCGTGACAGTAGTGACGTTGTTGACCGGTACCATGTTCCTGATGTGGCTGGGTGAGCAGATCACTGAGCGCGGTTTGGGCAACGGCATTTCGATCATCATCTTCGCCGGTATCGCTGCGGGTCTCCCGTCGGCACTGGCAGGCTTGTTGACGATGGTGTCGACCAACGCGATCAGCAGCTTCGGCGCGATCATCATTATCCTGCTGGTTGCCCTGGTGACCTTCGTGGTGGTGTTTGTCGAGCGGGGCCAGCGTAAGATCCTGGTCAACTATGCGAAGCGCCAGGTTGGCAACAAAGTGTACGGCGGCCAAACCAGCCACCTGCCTTTGAAGCTGAACATGGCCGGCGTGATCCCGCCGATCTTCGCCTCGTCGATCATCCTGTTCCCGGCGACGATCGTGGACTGGTTCACCAAAGGCAAGGACACGTCCAGCCCGGTGGTCGGTTTTCTGAAAGACTTGGCGGCATCGATGGGGCCAGGCGAGCCCATCCATGCGCTGTTGTATGCAGTGGCAATCGTGTTTTTCTGTTTCTTCTATACGGCGCTGGTGTTTAACAGCAAAGAGACGGCGGATAACTTGAAGAAGAGCGGCGCGTTCGTGCCGGGGATTCGTCCCGGCGACCAGACCGCCCGCTACATCGACAAGATCCTGATGCGGCTGACACTGGCCGGTGCGGTGTACATCACTGCAGTGTGTTTGCTGCCGGAATTTATGCAAGCCCAATGGAAGGTACCATTTTATTTTGGCGGTACTTCCCTGTTGATTATTGTGGTTGTCACCATGGATTTCATGGCACAGGTACAAAACTACGTCATGTCGCAGCAATACGATTCACTGCTGCGCAAGGCAAATTTCAAGGGCGGAGTTCCGACGCGGTAGTTGTTCCCAATAACCGGCGGCGGTTACCGCGAACCAGGAGTGCACAGACCGAATGGCAAAAGACGACGTCATACAAATGCAGGGCGAGATTCTGGAGAATCTTCCCAATGCAACGTTTCGAGTAAAGCTGGAAAACGGCCACGTGGTGCTCGGACACATTTCGGGTAAAATGCGGATGAACTATATCCGCATTCTTCCCGGCGACAAGGTCACGGTGGAGTTGACGCCGTATGACTTGTCCCGGGCCCGCATCGTGTTCCGGACCAAGTAATTGTTTAAATATTGAACCAATCCGAACATAGAAGAGAGTGCAAATATGAAAGTTCTCGCATCAGTCAAGCGGATCTGCCGCAACTGCAAGATCATCAAGCGCAAAGGTGTCGTCCGCGTAATCTGCGTGGAACCGCGTCACAAGCAGCGTCAAGGTTAATTTAACGTTATTTATTGAGGAATAACGAATGGCACGTATTGCAGGGGTTAATATCCCAAATCATCAGCACACTGTTATCGGTCTGACGGCCATCTACGGTGTTGGCCGCCCACGCGCACAGAAGATTTGCGCATCGACGGGTGTTGCGACCAATAAAAAGGTCAAAGACCTGGACGACAGCGAGCTCGAAAAGCTGCGCGAAGCCGTCGGCACGTTCGTTGTCGAAGGCGATCTGCGTCGCGAATTGTCCATGAACATCAAGCGTTTGATGGATCTGGGCTGCTACCGCGGTATGCGTCACCGTAAGGGTCTGCCTTGCCGTGGCCAGCGTACCCGCACCAATGCGCGTACTCGCAAGGGTCCACGCAAAGCCGCACAATCGCTTAAGAAATAACTAGGAAACGACTATGGCTAAGCAACAAAGCAGCGCAGCAGCAGCGCGCGTACGCAAAAAAGTTAAAAAGAACGTCGCCGAAGGCATCGCGCATGTCCACGCTTCCTTCAACAACACCATCATCACGATCACCGATCGCCAGGGCAACGCCCTGTCGTGGGCGACGTCCGGCGGTGCTGGCTTCAAGGGTTCGCGTAAATCGACCCCGTTCGCAGCGCAGGTTGCGGCCGAAGCAGCAGGCAAGGTCGCTGTCGAGTGCGGCGTGAAGAACCTGGAAGTACGCATCAAGGGCCCAGGTCCTGGTCGTGAATCCGCAGTTCGCGCTTTGAACAACCTGGGTATCAAGATCACCGAAATCCAGGACGTGACGCCAGTGCCGCACAACGGCTGCCGTCCACCGAAGCGTCGTCGTATCTAAAGACCCCCGGGTCGCGGCGCCCCCGGGTGCCGGGCCGGCCGCTTGCGGTCGGATCGCAACACATAAGCAACACCGATGTCGCAGTTCGACGTCACACTTAGCGAAATAGGATTGCCGGCGCGGTTCCCATTGGGGTATACTGCCCGGCTGTTTGTCGCCCGCCGTTGTAGCTGCGCGGACGTCTTCAGCTAGACAAGTCTGTCACCAGACACTTATCAGCCACCGTTCGACCCACCGGGTTCGGACTAGCGCCTGCCGCATCGTCGTCGGATTGCCGATTACCTGCCGCCGGGGCGTCATCATTGTAAAGGAAGTATTGTGGCACGTTATATTGGACCAAAAGCAAAACTGTCCCGCCGCGAAGGCACGGACCTGTTCCTCAAGAGCGCACGCCGCTCCCTCGATTCGAAGTGCAAACTGGACGTCAAGCCAGGCCAGCACGGTGTTAAATCCGGTGCTCGTACTTCGGACTACGGCAATCAGCTGCGCGAAAAGCAAAAAGTAAAACGCATGTACGGCATCCTGGAACGTCAGTTCCGCCGCTACTTTGCCGAAGCGAACCGTCGTAAAGGCAACACCGGCGAAGCGCTGCTGCGCTTGCTGGAAGCACGCCTGGACAACGTTTGCTACCGCATGGGCTTTGGTTCGACCCGCGCCGAAGCGCGCCAGCTGGTCAGCCACAAAGCATTCACCGTGAACGGTAACGTTGTGAACATCGCTTCGTACGCAGTCAAGACCGGCGACGTCATCGCCGTGCGCGAAAAGTCGAAGAAGCAAGTACGTATCGTTGAAGCGCTGTCGCTGGCTGAACAAGTCGGCATGCCAAGCTGGGTGTCGGTTGATGCCAAAAAGATGGAAGGCACCTTCCGTTCGTTCCCAGAGCGTAACGAAATCGCCAACGACGTCAACGAATCGCTGATCGTCGAGCTGTACTCGCGTTAAAAAGCTGCAACGGGCGGCACCGCCGCTCGTCCCAGCCCGCCGCAGCAATGCGGCAGCCAGAACGACATGCCGCCGCACCGCAAATCAACGCGGAAGCGGCCGCCAGAATTTCATCTTCCCGCACCAGCGGGATTTCTTATTAGTGCCATCAGCCTTATCGGTGTAATGAGCCGAGGGTATTGAAAAGGACATTTCATGCAAAACAGTTTGTTGAAGCCACGTATTATCGATGTCGAAGCCCTCGGTGCCGGTCACGCCAAAGTCGTGATGGAGCCGTTCGAGCGTGGCTATGGCCACACATTGGGTAATGCGTTGCGCCGCGTGCTGCTGTCGTCGATGGTCGGCTACGCGCCGACCGAAGTGACGATCGCCGGCGTGGTCCATGAGTACTCGTCGCTGGACGGCGTGCAGGAAGACGTCGTCGACCTGCTGCTGAACCTCAAGGGCGTGGTCTTCAAGGTGCACAACCGTGACTCCGTGACGCTGACCCTGAAAAAAGAAGGCGAAGGCGCGATCCTGGCATCGGACATCGACCTGCCGCATGACGTGGAACTGATCAACCCGGACCACGTGATCGCTCACCTGACCGCTGGTGGCAAGCTGGACATGCAGATCAAGGTCGAAAAAGGCCGCGGCTATGTTCCTGGTAACGTGCGTCGCCTGTCGGAAGACACCAACAAGACCATCGGCCGCATCATCCTGGACGCGTCGTTCTCGCCAGTGCGCCGCGTGTCGTACTTCGTTGAGTCGGCCCGTGTCGAACAGCGTACTGACCTGGACAAGCTGATCATCAACATCGAAACCAACGGCGTGATCACGCCGGAAGAAGCGATCCGCCAGTCGGCCCGCGTTCTGGTGGACCAGTTGAATGTGTTCGCTGCTCTGGAAGGCACGGAAGCTGCCGCCGAAGCGCCGTCGCGCGCTCCGCTGGTCGATCCGATCCTGCTGCGTCCAGTGGACGATCTGGAACTGACCGTGCGTTCGGCCAACTGCCTGAAAGCAGAAAACATCTACTACATCGGCGACCTGATCCAGCGTTCGGAAAACGAACTGCTCAAGACGCCAAATCTGGGCCGCAAGTCCCTGAACGAAATCAAGGAAGTGCTGGCTTCGCGCGGCTTGACCTTGGGTATGAAGCTGGAGAACTGGCCGCCTGCCGGCCTCGAGAAATAATCACACAAAAGTACACCCCTACTTTTGTGTGGAGCTAGCAAAAAAGGACTGGCGCAGCCAGATCCTTTTTTGATGGCAAAAGCGTAGTAACACCGGGATGCGTCCCGTATTTTGATTTATCCGTCTTAACCGGCCCGCGTCTTGTAGACGATCGAAGAGCTGGATTTAAACAACTCGAAAGGAATTACCATGCGTCACCGTCACGGCTTACGTAAGCTGAATCGTACTTCGTCCCACCGTCTGGCAATGCTGCGCAACATGACCGTTTCCCTGCTGCGTCATGAAGCCATCAAAACCACCGTGCCAAAAGCTAAGGAACTGCGCCGCGTTATCGAGCCGATCCTGACCCTGGGCAAGACCGACACCCTGGCCAACAAGCGTCTGGCTTTCTCCCGTCTGCGCGATCGCGAGATGGTCCTGAAGCTGTTCGCTGAACTGGGTCCACGTTACGCCAATCGTAACGGCGGCTACCTGCGCATCCTGAAAATGGGTTTCCGCGTAGGCGACAACGCGCCAATGGCTTACATCGAGCTGATGGACCGTCCAGAAGTCACCGACATGGATGCCGCTCCAACCGCTGAAGAGTAATCAGCCGTTGCAGTAGCAGCAAGAAAAAACCAGGCGTCGCCTGGTTTTTTTTCGCCTCCTCGAAAGTCTGCACGGCTGGTTCGCTGGCGACCGCGCTGCGTGCCCAGCGCACAATGCGCCAGCACCAGACGCATAATGTTGGCCCGGTGTACTATCCCAGCATCGTGCCATCCGAAGGACATCATGTTTCGCTTTACCCGCATCTCCCTCCGCACCGCCATCGTTTGGCTGTCGATGCTGTTCGCTATTCTTGCGAGTACTGTTGCCAGCGCGGCGGATGAGTTCTTGCCGCCCGAACAGGCTTTCCGCTTCTCCGCCGAGATGCGCGACGGGAAGACCATCGCGGTGACGTTCGACATCGCCGAAGGCTATTACATGTACCGCGAACGCTTCGCCTTCCGCGCTGCGGGCGCCACCCTGGGGACACCGCAGATCCCGCCCGGCAAGATCAAATACGACGAAACGTTCGAAAAAGACGTTGAAACCTATCGCCAGTTCGTCACCATTCTCGTGCCCGTCACCTCGGGCACCGGCTTCACCCTGACCGCCACCAGCCAGGGTTGCTCGGACAAAGGCTTGTGCTACGCGCCGCAGGAAGCCAGTACCCGGCTGACCGCATCGGCGGGCCCTGCCGCCGACGGCGCTGGCGCCACCGGGACGACTAGCGCCGATAGTGTCGCAAGCGCAGCACCCGCCCCGCCAACCTCCACCTTCGCCAGCTTCAGCAGCGACGGCAAAGTCCTGGCCAGCATCCTCGGCGACGGCAAGCTGCTCGTCATCGTCCCCGCCTTCATGCTGCTCGGCCTGGGTCTGGCGTTCACTCCGTGCGTACTGCCGATGGTGCCGATCCTGTCGTCGATCATCGTGGGCGAGGGGGCGGGCGTCAAACGCAGCCGAGGCCTGATCCTGTCGCTGACCTATTCGCTGGGCATGGCGATTGTCTACACGGCCCTGGGCGTGGCCGCCGGTCTGGCCGGCGAAGGCCTGGCCGCAGCCCTGCAGAACCCGTGGGTGCTGGGCACGTTCGGCGTCCTGATCGTACTCATGTCGCTGTCGATGTTCGGCGTCTATCAGTTGCAGCTGCCCGGCGCGCTACAGACCAAATTGGCGGATGCGTCCGGCCGCCGCTCGTCGGGCAAGCTGGCCGGGGTGTTCGCCATGGGCGCCATCTCGGCCCTGATCGTCGGCCCGTGCGTGGCCGCGCCGCTGGCCGGGGCGCTGGTCTACATCAGCCAGACGCGCGACGTCGTCATCGGCGGCGCCGCCCTGTTCGCCATGGCCATCGGAATGAGCATTCCGCTGCTGCTGGTGGGTGTGTCGGCCGGCTCGCTGCTGCCGCGCGCCGGCATGTGGATGGAATCGGTGAAGAAGTTCTTCGGCGTGCTGATGCTGGCCATGGCCATCTGGCTGGTCTCGCCCGTGCTGGCGCCGCTGGTGCAGATGCTGCTGTGGAGCGCGCTGCTGCTCGGCTATGGCGGCTACCTGCTCGCCCATCGTGGCAATCGCGGCCAGCGCCGGGCGCTGCCGTTGGCGGCCGGCGTTGCGTTCATCGCGCTGGGCGCGGTCCAGCTGGGCGGTGCGGCCACCGGCGGGCGCGATGCGCTGGCGCCGCTGGCCCACCTGAGCGGCAACCAGAATCACGGACTGGCGTTCCAGCGCATCAAGACCGTGGCCCAGCTCGACCAGGTGCTGGCCGCCAATAGCGGCAAGACCGCCATGCTGGACTTTTACGCCGACTGGTGTGTGTCATGCAAGGAAATGGAGAAGCTGACCTTCGTCGATCAACGCGTGCAGGCCAGACTGGCCGGCAGCTTGCTGTTGCAGGTGGACGTGACGGCCAACGATGCCGACGACCGCGCCATGCTCAAGCGTTTTGGCCTGTTCGGCCCGCCCGGGATCATCCTGTTCGACCGCCAGGGCCGCGAGATCGCCGACAGCCGCGTGATCGGCTACCAGAACGCCGACAAGTTCACCGCGTCGCTGGAGCGGCTGAACTGATCACTCGGGATGGAACGGGTCCGTCGCTGGCTTGCCGCCTAGTAGCTGGTCGAGCCGGTCGCGCAGGCTGACCGCCATCTCGCGGCCCTTGGCCTTGTACACCGCTTCCAGGAACACCAGCCGCATGGCGCGGAAATCCTCCACGCAGGCGCACTTTTCGGCGCGCAATTGCAGCATGATGCCGCGCAGGCCGATGGTGCTCTTGATAGTCTGATTGTAGAACGCTGCCAGCGCGCGAAAGCGGTCGGCGTCGGCCATCTTGTCCGGCGCCACGGTGCCGGCGGGTAGCGCGGCCGTCACCGTGGCGGGGACGGCTGCGGGTACGGGTGTTGCGAGGCGCTGCATCGGTACCGCATTGTGATCGATGTCGGCGCCCGCTATGCGGGTAGACGCTTTCTGCCGCGGGGGCATGCCGATAGTGGCGTCGGCGCCGGCGCCGGCCAGCGCAATCAGGTCCCGCTCCAGCAGCTCGGTGAACGTTTCTTCCGTGACGCCGAGCGCCGCGAAATTGGTCATCAGCTCGTCCAGCGAGCGGCGCCCGTCGATCATCACCAGCAGCGTGCGCAGGCGCGGCGGCACGCGGTATTTGCGCGTGGCGATTTCTTCCCGGCCCTTGTCGGTCTTGTCGAAAACCTTGTCCAACACCTTGTCGATTACCAGCGTGCCCACGTTGCCTCCCCGATGGCCCGGCGCGTCGCCACACAGGCGCATTTGTTTCCGCACGGACATATCAAGGAAAGCATACAGCAACTCGCCGCCAGCGTCTCACCGTGCTGGCAAAGTGTTGCCGTACTGCATCATCAACCATAAAGATGCAGCACGGCGTGGTCGATCCGTCATCAAACCTGGGCGATCTTGCCCTTGCCGTGATGGCCGTGGTGGCCGTGGTGTCCGCCCCGGTGGCCCTTGCCGCGCATGCCCACTTCATCGAAGGTCTTTTTCTGCTCCGCGGTGAGCACGCCGTAAAACGTGTTCAGCGCCGCCAGCCGGGTTTCCATGCGCGCGGTACGCTGCTTGGCCATGGCCAGCCGCTTTTCCATGCGCGCCGGCGCCGACAGGGCGGCCCAGCCGGCGCGGTCGCCCCGGTTACCGTGAACAGCCGCCTGTGCCGGGCGCAGCGCGCTCTGGTAGCTGCTCCAGGCGCTTTCCTGCGTCGCCGTCAGCTTCAGCGCGTCGTGCAGCTTGGCCTGGCGCTTGGCCATATGGGCGCTGCGCCGGGCCTGGCGTTCCTGCATCGTGGCAGCATGGCCATGGCGCCCGGCAGCGGCACCATCGGCGGCGGCGGTCGCCGAAGACGCGCCGGCCGTGGCAGCCGGGCTTTGCGCCAGCGCGGTGCCGGCCACGCCCAATGCCATCAGGCCGGCCAGCAGGGTAGTGCGCAGTGTATTGGTGGTGTTCATGATGGGTCCTTGTCGGTGGTGAGTGGTGGTCGGTGGTGCTAAGGGTGGTCCAGCGGTCGTTCTCGGTGACGACAAGTCCATCATGCGCCGCGGATGTAAGCCAGCCGTGTCGGCTGCCGCGCAGTTTGTATCAATTTGTTTCGTCCCCCGGGCTATATACATGGCGATACAAATGCGCTATCCAGGCTGGCCGTTAGTGGCGATAATTGCGACTATGGATACTCCTTCTACCATTCTGATCGTCGACGACGACCGCGATATCCGCACGTTGCTGGCCGAGTACCTGGAAACCAACGGTTACCGGGCGCTCTCGGCCGCCGACGGCACCGGCATGTGGAAGACGCTGGACGAAGCGCGCCCCGACCTGATCGTGCTCGACCTGAATCTGCCGGGCGACGATGGGCTGACCTTGTGCCGCAAGCTGCGCGCCACGTCGACCCTGCCGGTGATCATGCTCACCGCGCGCAATGAGCCGCTCGACCGTATCCTGGGCCTGGAAATGGGCGCCGACGATTACCTGCCCAAGCCGTTCGAGCCGCGCGAGCTGCTCGCGCGCATCCGCAGCGTGCTGCGGCGCAGCCATGCCATGCCCTCCAATGCGCCGGCCGACAACGCCCAGCAGATGCGCTTCGCCGGCTGGACGCTGGACCTGACGGCGCGCCACCTGGTCAACCCGGACGGCATCGTCATCATGCTCTCGGGCGCGGAGTTCCGCCTGCTGCGGGTTTTCCTGGAGCACCCCAACCGCGTGCTCAACCGCGACCAGCTGCTCAACCTCACCCAGGGCCGCGACGCCGATCCGTTCGACCGCTCGATCGACATCCAGATCAGCCGCCTGCGCCAGAAGCTGGGCGAAGACGCGCGCCTGCCGCAGATCATCAAGACGGTGCGCAACGGTGGCTATGTGCTGGCCGGCCAGGTGACCGTGGAGCCGGCGCAGTGAAGCGCTTACAGTTGAAAGGCGTACAGTGAAAGGCTTCTTCGGGTCCATGACAGGGCGCGTGTTCGTCACCCTGCTGGTGGGCACCGTCACCTCCGCCGTGGCCACCCAGCTGCTGGCCGAGAACGAACGCCAGCGCGTGATCGAGGACTTCCGCGACCTGCATGCGCTGGACCGCTCCGAGCAGCTCATCACCGCCACCGAGACGGTGCCGCCCTCGGCCCGCGTGGCCTATCTGATCGCGGCCAACCGGCCCGGCATCCGCCTGGAAGAAATCAAGGAAGAGCTGCCGCTGCTGGCCACCCCGTCGGCCTTCACCCAGGCGCTCGCTGCGCGCATGGGGCGCAGCTACCAGCTCGAATCGATCGCCGCGCGCCCGCCTGTGTGCGACGAGCCGCGCGTGCAGGCCAGTATTTTCGGGCCCACCGCGGCCGTGTGGCGCGGCGTGTGCGAGTCGATCAACGTGCGCCTGCGCGACGGCGAGCAGCTGCGCCTGCAGGTGCTGCCGCCGCCCACGCCCGCGTTCGTGCACAAGACCGATTACCGCCTGATCATCGCGCTGTTCCTGATCAGTATCGCGGCGCTGGCGTACATCGTCGCGCGCATGACCACGCGTCCGCTCAAGCAGCTGGCGCAGGCCGCCAAGGACTTGGGCAACGACATCAACCATCCGCCACTGAAACTGGCCGGCGCCAGCGAGATCCGCCAGGCCAGCGCCGCCTTCAACGCCATGCAGGCGCGCATCCGCCAGTACATCTTCCAGCGCACCCAGATGCTGGCGGCCATCACCCACGACCTGCAAACGCCGCTCACGCGCATGCGCCTGCGCCTGGAAAAGGTGGCCGACCGCGAGCTGCAGGAGCGCCTGGTGGACGACCTGTCGGCCATGCAGGAAATGGTGCGCGAAGGCCTGGACCTGGCGCGCAGCACCGACACCACCGAGAACATGCAGCCGCTGGACCTGGACTCGCTGCTCGACAGCGTGTGCTCCGACGCCACCGACGCCGGCCAGCAGGTGGTTGTCGAAGGCAGCGCCAACATGGCGCTGATGGGGCGGCCCATGGCGCTGCGGCGCTGCCTGGTCAACCTGATCGACAACGCCATCAAGTACGGCCAGATGGCGCGCGTGATCGTCGAGGGGCATGGCGGCGCGGCGCGCATCCGCATCCGCGACAATGGATCGGGCATCGCACCGGGCGAGCTGGCGCGCGTGTTCGAGCCGTTCTACCGGGTCGAGTCGTCGCGCTCGCGCGAGTCCGGCGGCACCGGGCTGGGGCTGACCATCGCCCGCAACATCGCCGAGCAGCACGGCGGCAGCATCGCGCTGGCCAACCATCCCGACGGCGGGCTGGAAGTGACCCTGATCCTGCCGGAATACTACACGGGCAAGCGCTGAGCGAAGAAGCGGCCGCCTCCACCCAACCGAATCGATAACTTGTCGGGCCTTTTGTTCTGTTCTCGAGCCTTTTAACCTGAAACGGCTGCTGTGGTGGCAGCCGGGAAGCCGTATGAAAAACAAGAATATCGCAGTCATCGCCGCCGCAATCGCCATCGTTGGCGGGGCCGCCTGGTATCTCAACGCAGCCGGCGAGGGCGCCGCTGGAGGGGCAGGGGCGGGCGCAGGCGGCAAGGGCGCCGGGCGTGCCGGCGACGCGCCCACGGTGGTCAACGCGGTCAGCGCGCAGCGTCAGGACGTGCCGGTGGTCCTGACCGCCAACGGCACCGTGACCCCGATCAGCAGCGTCGACCTGCATCCGCAAACCACCAGCACGATCCGCAAGGTCCACATCAAGGAAGGTCAGTTCGTCAAAGCCGGCCAGCTGATGTTCACGCTCGACGACCGTAGCGAGCAGGCCAACGTGAGCAAGGCGCGCGCCCAGGTGGCGCGCGACCAGGCCGCGCTGGCCGACGCCGAGCGTCAACTCAAGCGCAGCCAGGAGCTGGCCGACCAGAAGTTCATCGCCCTGAGCGCGCTGGACACCTTGCGCAGCCAGCGCGATGCGGCCCGCGCCCTGCTGGAAGCGAACCGCGCGGCGCTGTCGGCGGAAAACGTTAATGCCAGTTTCGGCGCCATCCGCGCGCCCATGGCGGGCCGGGTCGGGGCCATCAACGTGTTTCCCGGCAGCCTGGTGCAGCTGACCACATCGCTGACCACCATCACCCAGCTCGACCCGATCACGGTCTCGTTCACGCTGCCCGAGGCGGCGCTGGCCAACCTGCTGGCGGCGCAAAAGCGCGGCCCCGTCACGGTCCAGGCCAGCACCGCGGGCGCTGCCACGGGTGGCGCGGCCACGCCCGCCGCGGCCGTCCAGGGCAAGCTCAGTTTCATCGACAACGCGGTCGACGCCACCACCGGGGCGATCCGCGTCAAGGCGCAGTTCGACAACAAGGACACCAGCCTGTGGCCGGGCCAGTACGTCAACACCCGCATCACGGTGCAGACCATCAGCGACGCGGTGGTGGTGCCGCAGACGGCCATCATCACCAGCACCCGCGGCACGTTCGTGTACGTGGTCGACGCCGACAAGAGCGCGCGCCAGATGCCGGTCGAGCGCCTGCACAGCTTCGGCCTGCTGGCCGCCGTGTCGGGCCTGACGGGCAGCGAGAAAGTCATCACCGAAGGCAAACAGAATCTGCGCCCGGGCGGCAAGGTGCGTCTGGCCGACGCGCCCGGCAAGCCGGGCGAAAAAGCCGGCGGCAATCCGGCCGGCGGCAGTCCGGCGGGCGTCAAGCCGGCCGGCGCTCCCGACGCCACGCCGGCGCCGACCGCGGTGGCGGCCAAATGAACCTGTCCGAACTGTGTATTCGCCGCCCGGTGATGGTGGTGCTGCTGGCGATCAGTATCATCCTGGTCGGCATCCTGGCCTACGTGCAGATCCCGGTGGCGGCGCTGCCAAGCTATAACACCCCGGTCATCAACGTGCAGGCCAACCTGTCCGGCGCCAGTCCCGACACCATGGCCTCGTCGGTGGCGCTGCCGCTGGAAAAGCAGTTCTCCACCATCGCCGGCATCAACCTGATCACCTCCACCAGCACCCAGGGCTCGACTTCGCTGACCTTGGAATTCGATCCGTCGATCGACATCAACGCCGCCGCCGTCGACGTGCAGGCGGCGCTGTTGGGCGCGCAGCGCCAGCTGCCGCTGGAAATGACGGAGCTGCCGTCGTACCGCAAGGTCAACCCGGCCGACTCGCCCGTGCTGTTCATGGCCATGACGTCGCCGTCGATGAGCTTGTCGGAGCTGAACGACTACGCCGAAAACCTGATCGCCCCCAGCCTGTCGACCCTGCCCGGCGTGGCCCAGGTCAGCGTCAACGGCCAGAAGCGCTTTGCCGTGCGGGTGCGCGCCAAGGCCGAGCTGATGGCGGCCCGTAACCTGTCGATGGACGAACTGGCCACGGCCCTGCGCGCGGCCAACTCCAACGCGCCGCTGGGCATGCTGGAAGGCCCGACCCAGACCATGACGATTCAGGGCAGCGGCCAGCTGATGAACGCGGCCGCCTTCGCCGAGCTGATCGTCGCCTCGCGCGAAGGCCAGCCGGTGCGCCTGAAGGACGTGGCCAGCGTGGAAGACAGCTTCCAGTCGGTCAAGGCCGCCGCCTTCTACAACGGCGAGCGCTCGATCGTGCTGATGGTGCAGCGCCAGCCCAACGCCAACACGGTGCAGGTGGTGGACGCGGTGCGCAACCTGCTGCCGCGCTTCGAGTCGCAGATGCCCACCTCGATCAAGATCAAGCTGGTCAACGACCGCTCGATCTCGATCCGCGAAGCGATCCACGACGTCAACCTGACGCTGGCGCTGACGGTGGTGCTGGTGGTGCTGGTCATTTTCCTGTTCCTGCACCGCGCCGCCGCCACCTTCATTCCGGCCGTGACGATGCCGATCTCGCTGCTGGGCGCACTGGCGCTGCTGAACTGGCTGGGCTACAGCCTGGACAACGTGTCGCTGTTGGGCATCACCCTGGCCGTGGGCCTGGTGGTGGATGATGCCATCGTGGTGCTGGAAAATATCGTGCGCCATATCGAGATGGGCAAAAAGCCCATCGACGCGGCGCTGGTCGGCTCGCGCGAGATGGGCTTCACCATCGTCTCGATCTCGATCTCGCTGGTGGCCGTGTTCATCCCGATTTTCTTCATGCCGGGCGTGATCGGCCTGCTGTTCCACGAATTCGCCGTGGTGGTGGGCCTGTCGGTGCTGGTGTCGGCAGTGGTGTCGCTCACCCTGGTGCCGATGATGGCCAGCCGTCTGCTGCCAGCTCACATCGAAAACGGCGAAGGCGAAAAGAGCTTCATCGGACGCCACTTCGAAGCTGGCTTCGCGCGCGTGCAGAACGGCTACACGCGCACGCTCGACATGGCGCTGGCGCACCGGCCCGTCGTGCTGCTGGTCGCGCTGGCCACCTTCGCCATGACGGTGGTGCTGTACGTGACCATCCCCAAGGGCTTTTTTCCCGAGGAAGACCTGGGCCACATCCAGGCCACCATCGAAGCGTCGGAGGACACGTCCACCGAAGCGTTCCTGGCCATGCAGGAGCGCATCAGCACCATCGTGCGCGCCGACCCGGCCGTGCAGGACGTGACCAACTTCACCGGCGGCGGCTACAGCGGACGCATGAACGTGGTGCTCAAACCGCGCGGCGAACGCCCGCCCATGCCCGAGGTGCTGGACCAGCTGCGCCGCTCCACGCGCGTGGTGGCCGGCGCCGCCGTGTTCCTGCGCCCGACCCAGAACCTGCAGCTGGGCGGTCGGCCCAGCAAGAGCCGCTACCAGTACACGCTGCAAAGCGTGTCCGGCGATTCGCTGGGCGAGTACGCCAATCGCTATCTGGAAAAGCTGCGCGCCGATCCGCAGTTCCGCGACGTCACCAGCGACTCCCAGAACCGCGGCCTGCAGGCCACGCTCAACATCGACCGCGACAAGGCCAACACGCTGGGCGTGCAGATGGCCGACGTGCGCACCGCGCTGTACGCGGCGTTCGGCGAGCGCCAGGTCTCGACCATCTACGGCTCGGCCGCCAGCTACAACGTGATCCTGGAAGCGGACTCGCAGGACCGCCGCTACGAAGACGCGCTCTCGCGCGTGTCGGTGCGCAGCAAGGGCGGCCAGCTGGTGCAGGTATCGGCCTTCGCCACGGTGGCGCGCACGGTCGGCCCCACCTCGGTCAATCACCAGGGCCAGCTGCAGGCCATCACGCTGTCGTTCAACCTGGCGCCGGAAGTGCCGCTGGGCGTGGCCACGGCCAAGATCGACCGGCTGGCCACGGAGCTGAACCTGCCCGCCTCGATCGTGACGCGCTACGGCGGCGACGCGGCGGTGTTCCAGGATTCGCAGTCCAGCCAGATCATCCTGATCGTGGCGGCGCTGGGCGTGATCTACGTGCTGCTGGGGGTACTGTACGAGAGCTATATCCACCCCCTCACCATTTTGGCCGGCCTGCCGTCGGCGGCGGTGGGCGCGCTATTGACCTTGCGGCTGTTCGACATGGACCTGACCATGATCGCCATCATCGGCATCCTGATGCTGATCGGGATCGTCAAGAAGAACGCCATCATGATGATCGACTTCGCCCTGGACGCCCAGCGCAATGGCGGCATGAGCCCGCACGACGCGATCCGCCAGGCCTGCATCCTGCGCCTGCGGCCGATCCTGATGACCACCCTGGCCGCGCTGATGGGCGCGCTGCCGATCGCGCTGGGCCTGGGCGCCGGCGCCGAGTTGCGCCAGCCGCTGGGCCTGGCGGTGGTGGGCGGCTTGCTGTTCTCCCAAGTGATCACCTTGTACATCACGCCGGTGATCTATCTGGCGCTGGACAAGTACAGCGGCAGCGGTCCGATGAGCGACAAACAACTTGCCGCGCTGGATGCCGCGCATTGAATCTGGCGCAAACTTTCAGTTGACTCAAGACAACACATTGATCTGACCGCCTGCCACCATGGGAAATCGTTCCCACTGGCAAGGCGTTCATATCATGAAGAAACCTAGTGTCACCATCATCGGCATGGGCCCGCGCGGCTTGTCCGTGTTCGAGCGCATCGCCGCCTTCGCGCGCGAGCAGCGCACGCCGTTGCAGCTGAACCTGATCGAGCCGGAAGCGTGCGGTCCGGGCGTGCATGCGCCGCGCCAGCCCCAGCATCTGCTGATCAACACGCTGGCCAGCCAGGTGACGATTTTTCCCGGCCCCGACGCCGTCGAGCACGCGCCGGCCTGCATGACGCCCTCGCTGACGGAGTGGGCGCGCGCGCAGGGTTACCGCCGCTTCGGCGCCGAGTTCCACCGGGTGGCGCGGGGCGCTGGGACGGGCGCGGCCGAATCGGCCGAGCCGGGCGAGGAGATCACCGACAGCGACTACCTGCCGCGCCAGCTGCTGGGCCGCTACCTGGGCTGGGCGTTCGGCGCCGTGGCCGCGTCGCTACCGCCCACCATGACGGTGAACCATCTGCGCCACCGCGCCATCGACATGTACCAGCAGCCCGACGGCAGCTATGTCGTCGAGCTCGACAGCGGGTTTTCGGTCGGCAGCGACTTCGTGTTCCTGACCACCGGGCACGGACGCAACAATCTGACGGACGAAGAAGCCTGGCTGCGCAAGTTCGCCCAGGACCACGCGCGCTACAACAGCAAGCTGCACTACATCCGCCACGTCTATCCGCTCGACAAGCTGATCAGCATCGGCCACGACGCCACCGTGGCCATCCAGGGCCTGGGCCTGACGGCGCACGACGTGCTGGCCGAATTCACCGTGGGGCGCGGCGGGCGCTTCGAGGCGGCCGGGTCGGACCTGCGCTACGTGCCCAGCGGACAGGAACCCAGGCTGATGCTATGTTCGCGCAACTGCCTGCCGGCCACCGCGCGCGGCGTCAACCAGAAAGGCCTGGCGGGACGGCACCTGGCCCAGTTTTTCACCCGCGAAGCGGTGCGCGACCTGCGCGCCCAGGCCGTGCGCGAGCGCGCCAGCGCCCAGCTCGACTTCGACCGCGACCTGCTGCCCCTGCTGTTCAAGGAAATGGGCTATGCCTACCGCTGCGCCAGCGACGCCGTGGCGCCCAATCCGCTGTGGTACAGCCTGGGCGACGACGAGCGGGGCGCCATCGATGCGCTGCTGTTCCCGTTGCGCGGGCGCAGCTTCAACGATCCGGCCGAGTTCGCCGCTTTGTTCGACAGCCTGCTGGCCGCCGACCTGCAGGAGGCGCGCCGCGGCAACGTCGCCAGCCCCGTCAAGGCGGCCGCCGACGTGCTGCGCGACGCCCGCGGCGTGCTGCAGGACGTGCTGGAACACGGCGGCCTGCTGCCGGCGTCGCACCGCAAGTTTTTAAGCGTCTATAACCCTGCCATCAACCGCGTCACCTTCGGCCCGCCGCTGATGCGCAATCTGCAACTGCGCGCCCTGATGGAGGCTGGCGTGCTGAAGATCGCCGACGGGCCCAATCCGATCGTGCGGATCGACGAGGAGCGCTCCCAGTTCGCCCTGCACACCCGCTTCGAGTCCGGCTCCACCGTGCAGCTGGTGGACGCGCTGGTGGTGGCGCGGCTGGACGTGTTTTCGCCCGAGACGGACGACAGCGTGTTCATCCGCAACCTGCTCAAGCGCGGCACCGTGCGGCCGTTTTATAACGGCACCTTCCATCCGGGCGGCGTGGATATCGACATCGGCAACCATCCGGTCAACCGGGCCGGGCGCCAGAGCGACAACCTGTGGGCGCTGGGCTACCTGGCCGAGGGCGCGCATTACTACACCCACGCGCTGCCGCGGCCGATGCTGCAGTCGCGCCAGGTGCAAGACGCCGACCGCTGCGTGCGCGCGCTGTTCGCGGCCCTGGGGGCGCGCGATGTGGCCGTCAAGACCAGGATCACCAGATCTGTCGTCGCGGACAAGGCCAGCGTTTAGCCAGCGCCGCAGTCCCGGCCCCCATCGAAGTGTCCCCTTGGCGCACCTTTCCCCCACAGGGAAAGGTCGCTGCCGCCCGCCTTGCGCCCCGCGCCGTGTATTGTTGCCTTGGTCGGCTTGGTCGCCTTGTATCGGCGGCGATACATTCTGTAACATCCATCAAGGCCGTCACCCTGTACGCTGTACGGGGTGAATACTGCCCGTGCGCAATATCCACAAAAAGTATAGACTTCGGCACGAGTGCCCAATCCTTGACGCCGCCCCCTGGAAAGTTGTTCCCATTTTGCGTGACCATTCCCACCATTCGCCCGACGAGACCGGGTTCTGCGCGCATTGCGGCCAGGCTTTGCCGGGCACGCTCGCGCCGGTTTTGTATGGCGAGCGTCGCGCCAACCGTACCGGACTGGCGTTCACGGTCGGGATTCACCTGCTGGTGGTGCTGATTTACCTGCTCAAGCCGCCCACCGTCAAGACGTCGGCGGCGCCGCCGGCTGGCGGCACCATCACCTACGTGGCCCCGCTGGAGGGCAAACCCAAGCCGAAGGTGCAGGCCGCCGCGCCCAAGCAGAAGGCCGAGAAAGTCGTCAAGCCCCGGCCCCAGCCGGTGCCCGTGCAGGTCAGGCGCCTGCCCGATACGATCACCTTGCCGGACGAAAAGCCGCCGGAAAAGGTGGTGGAGACGCCGCCCGCCAAGCAAGCCCAGCCAGCGCCCGAAGTGGACATGTCGGCCGCCATCGAGGCGCGCCGCCGCGCCCGCGGGCAAGATACCAGCGACCAGCCGGCCGAGGAGAGCGAAGCCGACCGCGGCATGCGCATCGCCAAGGCCAACATTGCCGCCGCCAACGGCCGCAGCCAGGGCAACGATCCCAACGATACGGGCGGCGTGTTCAGCATCAGTAACAAGACCTTCGCCAGCGCCGACCTGAAATTCCGCGGCTGGAACCAGAACTTCAAGCGCCGCTGGCTGCAGCAGCTGTCGGTCGAGCGCGGCGCGGAGCCGGACATCGAGACGGCCATCGTCAAGAAGATGATTGAACTGATCCGCAAAGAGAAGACCGGGGATTTCGACTGGGATTCGCACCGCTTGCAGCGCGTGGTCAAGATGAGCGCGCGTCCGGCCGATCAGGCCGAGCTGGAGGCGTTTTTGTTTTTGGAGATGTTCCCGGGCTATAAGCGCGGGCCGGGCAGGTAGGTGTCGAAAAGAGGGAGCGGCATCCGAAACGGCGGCATTCCCTCGCCACGGTGTTGGATCCGTCGTCCTCGCCTTCGAGGGTGTCGCGAAAGGTAACGTAACTCTAGGCCACCAACTTCAAAACCGTCATTCCCGCGCATGCGGGAACCCATGCTGAGCCGGCTTCCATAGTGCTGCATGCTCAGCATGGGTCCCCGCTTTCGCGGGGATGAC
>CALRYE020000038.1:0-41654 GCA_943372275.1 Janthinobacterium lividum | reverse complement strand
GGGAACGGCCGCCTGCGCCACGCTGGACGACACCCCCCCCGCCCGCACCCCCGCCCCAGCTACCGCCGCCCTGTTCGAGCGTTTCAGTTACGACGGCCGCACGCAGGAAACGGTCACGCCGGCCACCGGCCAGTACCGCAACCCCATCCTGTCCGGTTATTATCCCGACCCGTCCGTGCTGCGCGTGGGCGACGAGTACTATCTGATCAACTCTTCGTTCACCAACTTTCCCGGCCTGCCGCTGTTCCACTCGCGCGACCTGACCAACTGGACCCAGATCGGCAACGTCATCACCCGCCCCTCGCAGTTCAACTTCAAGGGCCTGCGTTCCTCGCGCGGCATCTACGCGCCCGACATCTCGCACCGCAACGGCACCTTTTACGTCGTGACCACCTGCGTGGACTGCGGCGGCAACGTGGTCATGACCGCGACCAATCCGGCCGGCCCGTGGTCCGATCCCGTCAAGCTCAAGTTCGGCGGCATCGACCCGTCGCTGTTCTGGGATACCGACGGCACGGCCTGGCTGGTCGGTAACGACGCGCCGGCCGAAAAGCCCCGCTACGACGGCCACCGCGCCATCTGGGTGCAGCAGTTCGAGCCGGCCACGCTGTCGGTCAAGGGCGAGCGCACCTTGCTGGTCAACGGCGGGGTCGACATCGCGGCCAGGCCAAGCTGGATCGAAGGACCGCATGTCTTCCGCCGCGGCAGCTACTATTACCTGATCGCGGCCGAAGGCGGCACGGGCGACCGCCACTCCGAGGTGGTGTTCCGCGCGGCCAGCGTGCGCGGACCGTTCGTGCCGTACGCGGGCAATCCCATCCTCAGCCAGCGCAAGCTCGATCCGCGCCGCGCCAATCCGGTCACCTCGGCCGGCCACGCCAAGTTCGTCCAGACCCCGGACGGCCAGTGGTGGGCCACCTTCCTGGCCACGCGCCCGTATCGGGATGGCATGTACAACATCGGCCGCGAAACCTTCTTGCTGCCGGTCACGTGGAAAGACGACTGGCCGGTGGTGCTCGAAGATGGCAAGCCAATTCCCTTCGTGGCGCCACGCCCGAACCTGCCCGCGCAGGCCCGCCCCGCACTGCCGTTCTCCGGCGACCTGACCTACACCGACGAATTCACCGCCGCGCGCCTGTCCGACCAGTGGATCGGCGTGCGCACCCCCGCGGGGCCGTTTCACACCATCGAGAACGGCAGCCTGGTGCTGCAAGCGGCCGGGCAACTGGGGGATTTGAATGCCACTCCGGCGTTCCTGGCGCGCCGCCAGCAGCACCACATTGCCAAGGTATCGACCAGCCTGCGCTTCCGTCCCGAGCGCGAGGGCGACCGCGCCGGGCTGGTGGCCTATCAGAGCGACCAGTCGCACCTGTTCTACGGATTGACCCGGCTGGAACAGCGCACCGTGCTGGCCCTGTACGTGCGCGACCAGGCGGCCGCCGACCGGCTGCTGGCGAGCGTCCCGGTGGACGGCGAGGCGGTCGACCTGCAGATCGACGCGAACGGCGGCGCCATGACCTTCAGCTACAGCGCCGGCGGCGTCAAGCGGGTGCTGCGCGCCGATGTCGACGCGACCTTCCTGTCGACCACCAAAGCCAAGGGATTCACGGGCACCATCATCGGCCCATACGCATGGCGCGCCGCTGCCACGGCTTCCCCTCTCTCCAACTAATTTAGCCAATTGGGATCGTCCATGAAAACTGCGACAAAGATTTCACTGCTGTTTTGCTCTGCCACCGCGTTCCTGCAGCCTGGCCTGTGCCAGGCCGAGGAGCGCCGCCCGGGCCAGAATCCCCTGTTCACCGACGTGTTCACCGCCGACCCGTCGCCGCTGGTCTACAAGGACACGCTGTACCTGTACACGGGCCACGATGAAGCCAAGGGAGAACAGATGTTCCGCATGCATGACTGGCTGGTGTTCTCCACCACGGACATGAAAACCTGGACCAGTCATGGCCCGGTCATGCGCGCCACCGACTTCAAATGGGCGGTCAAGGATGCCTGGGCCGCGCAGGTGACCGAAAAGAACGGCAAGTTCTATCTCTACGCCCCGGTCAATCACGACAAGACCAAACCCGGCTTCGCCATCGGCGTGGCGGTGGCCGACAATCCGCTGGGCCCCTTCCGCGATGCGCGCGGCACGGCGCTGGTGACCAATGACATGACCAGCCAGGGCAGAACCAGCGACGAAGACATCGACCCCACGGTGTTCACCGACGACGACGGCACCAGCTGGCTGGCGTGGGGCCACTTCGACCTGTATCTGGCCAAGCTCAAGCCCAATATGACGGAGCTGGACGGCCCGATTCAAAAAATCTTCGTGCCCGATTTCACCGAGGGTCCGTGGCTGCACAAGCGCGGCAAGCTGTATTACCTCTCTTACGCCTCGATCGACTCCAATGAAAAAGGCTCGGAACGCATCGCCTATGCGACAGCCGAGAAGATCACGGGTCCGTGGACCTACCGCGGTCTGGTCACCGGCAAGGCGCAGAACAGCTACACCATCCATCCGGGCATTGTGGATTTCAAGGGCCAGTCGTACCTGTTTTATCACAATGCGACCCTGGCGATCGGCGACCAGAAAGGCGCGACCGGCCGCCGCGCGGTGGCGGTTGATTATCTCCGCTATGACAAGGACGGCTTGATCGTCCCGGTCAAGCAGACGGTCGAGGGAGTCAGCGCCCCCCCTCCGGCCCTTACGCAACCGTAACCAGCCCCACCCTGGCGTGCGGGCGGAGCTACCCGCAACCGTGAGCCGATGAACAGGTTCGACATGACAAGGATACCAATGACCCCGCGCTGCCCGCAATTCGACCGTCACCATCGCCGTCACCATCGCCATCCGCTTCGCCTGGCTGCCTGGTCCGTCCATGCGTTGTTGCTATGCGCCGTGACGGCGCAGGCGGCAACGACCGGGGACCCGCTCAAGCCGGCCGGCACCTGGACGGCGCCCGTCTACAACAATCTCAAGGCGCCGCCGATGGGCTGGAACTCGTGGAACGCGTTTCACACCGATATCGACGAACGCAAGGTACTGGGGGGAACGACCCCGACATGCTGCACATCGGCGCGGGCGACTTCGATGCCGAGCACCTGCCCCAGGCCCGCTCGCATTTCTCGCTGTGGGCGATGGTCAACGCGCCGCTGCTGATCGGCTTCGACCTGCGCAAGGCGCCGCAAGCGCTGATGGAAATCTGGGGCAATGCCGATATCGTCTCACTGAACCAGGACCCGCTGGGCAACCAGGCGGTGCTGGCCTATCGCTCGGACGATGTGACCATCCTGGTCAAGACGCTCAAGGATGGCAAGCAGGCGGTCGCCCTGTTGAACCGTACCGCCGCGCCGTTCGACATCACCCTGACGGCTGCGCAGCTCAAGCTTGCCGGCGACACACCGGTCGCCTTGACGGATTTATGGAGCAAGGAACGGCTGCCCGTCTTCACCAAGGAAATGAAGTTCAAGCTGGCGCCGCACGAGACCCGGGTGTTCCGGGTCGAGGGCAAGCGCCTGCTCGCGGACGGCATGTACCTGTCGGAGATGACCGGTCGCATCAACGTGGCGCAGGATGGCATCAGCCACCCGGAACCCGATCCCGAACTGTACCGGGCCAGCTCGTATGGCAACACCAGCGGCAACGGCGAGTGGCCGACCTACAGCGGCTGGGGCGGCGCCCAGGCCGATGCCAGTCCGTACAGCAGCGCGCTGGCCATCGGCACGACCGGTTACGACTACGGCATCGGCATCCTGGCCAATTCGCGGCTGGAGGTGAAGGCGGCGGGACAATTCGCCCGGTTTCAGGCCCAGGTCGGGGTCGACAACGCCACCCGCGACCGCGCCGCCCACGCGCAGTTTTTCGTGTACGGCGATGGCAAGCTGCTGGCCAAGAGCCGGCGCATGAAGTTTGGCGACGCGCCCGTCGACATCGACGTCGATGTGCAAGGCGTGGCCGTGGTGGAGCTGGTGGTGCGGCGCCAGAAGCAGGCGGGCGACGTCGCCGTCACCTGGGGCAACGCCAGGCTGTCCGGCGTACGCGCCGCTGCCAAGGACTGAAACCGTTTCCCCGGTCTGTCCACTTGCGCCGCGAGGCCCCGTCAGCGCCGGCGGGTGACCGTCACCAGCCGGCTCATCGCCGCCTGCGGCGTCATCTGATCGCTATTCCAGAAGTCGGTGACAACCTCCTGGATGCCGTCCTCGACGGCGCGGTGGGCCGTCATCGACAAGGCCGCCACCAGCGTACCGGCCTGGGTCGCCGCGCGGAACGAGGCGGCAGTCTTCACGGCGCAGCCGTGATAGCCGTCCAGTTCGACACCCAGGCGCGCCGGAATCGATCCTTTCTGCACGCTGTAGTCGTGCTGCACGGCCGCCGTCATGAGCGCGTCGGCAAACGCCAGCTGGCCTTTCTGGGTGGCGGCATCGGTACCACGGAACATGGCAATGGCGTCGGAGGTGAACAGAAAATGATTGCCTGAACCGGGCGCGGGCACACACAGGCTCTTGAACGGCGCGGCCCGGTCGGGGGGATAGTACGCCGGGTTGGCCCAGTCGCCCATCAGGTGCATGCCCACCTGGCCGGTCTGGAACATGCTCATGCCGCGCTCCATGCTGACCTGGGCGTGGTCCGGCCGCTCGACATATCCCTTGATGCGGCGGTAGGTCAACAGCACCTTTTCCATGACGGGGCCCGACAGTTCGGCGGCGTCGTATTCCAGCAGCGCCTTGCGGTGGAAGGCCGGCCCGCCGACGCCGAACGCGACGATCTCGAACAGCAGCAGGTTTTGCGTGTCGCGTCCGTAGTAGGCCACGGCCGCATAGCCGGCCCGCTTCATGGCCTCGGCGACGACGAAGAACTGGTCCCAGGTGGTCGGGACGGCGGCGCCGGATTCCTTGAGGATGCGCTCGTTAAGCCACAGCCAGTTGACCCGGTGGATGTTTAGCGGCACGGCATAGTAGCGGCCCTTGTGCTTGAGTGACTCGGCGATCGGCTTGGGTAACATCTCGTCCCAGCGCTGCGCCGCGGCCACTTCGTCCAGCGGAAGCAGGGCCCCGCTGCTGGCCCAATAATGCATGAACGGGGCCTTCATCATGGCGGCCGCAGGCGCATTGCCTGATTGCACGCGAAAGCGCAGGATCGATTCGCTGCGTCCGGTCCAGCCGTTGGCGATGGTAAAGTCCTTCCAGCCATAGCCGCGCGACTTCAGCGTGTCGCGCAGCAGGGTCACCCGTTGGGCGTCGGCGCGATTGGCCAGATAATGCACTACCTCGATATCGGTCGTCGCCGCGCGCGCCGGGGCTTGCAGCGACAGCGCCGACAGCGCTGCCACGACCCCCGCCAGTACGGCGCTTCTGGCGGGGCGACAATATAGGTCAACCATTACTTCTCTCGCAGCGAACAAGTTTCCGGGGTTTCGGGGTTTCCGGCTTCACAACTATTAACACATTATTGCACGGCTACAGTCGGCAGCGGGCTATTTCGTGGGTCCAGCTGAACGTCGTTGTGGTCTGGTCGATAAGCCGTTAATATGACCGCATGCAACTCCTCCTCGCCGAAGACGACACCATCCTTGCGGACGGCCTTTCCGCCCAACTGGCCAAGGCCGGGTTCACGGTCGCCCATGCGCCCAATGGCCCGGTCGCGGAATACCTGCTGGCCAAGCAGGATTTCGACATCGCCATCCTCGATCTCGGTTTACCGATGATGGATGGGTTGACCGTCCTGAAAAACGTGCGGGTGACGCGCCCCACCCTGCCGGTCGTCATCCTCACCGCGCTGGACAAGCTCGACAGCCGCGTTGCCGGCCTGAATGCGGGCGCCGACGACTATGTGACCAAGCCGTTCGATTTCCCCGAACTGGAAGCGCGCCTGCATGCCGTGCTGCGGCGCTCGAAACAGCCCGGCGCATCAAGCGACATGTCGATCGGCGGCCTGCAGTTCGACCGCGAGACGCGCCGCGCCGCCGTCAACGGCGATGCGCTTGAACTGAGCCCGCGCGAAGCCATCCTGCTCGACGTTTTGCTGACCAATATCGACAAGGTCGTGACCAAGGGGCAGATCGCCACCGCCTGGGCCAGCGACGGCAGCGAGGTCGGCGCCGGCAACACGGCCGAGGTGCACATACACCGGCTGCGCCGCAAGCTCGAACACGCCAGGCTGCAGATCCGTACCGTGCGCGGCCTGGGCTACCTGCTGGAAGCCGACGCGGACGGCGCAGCGCGGCCCTGATGCGCGCTGCGGGCAGCCTCGCCTTGCGTCCCGGCGGCTTGTCGCTGCAGCGCCAGCTGGTACTGTGGGTGTTGCTGCCGCAACTGGTGCTGTGGATGGCCGGCGGCATGGCCACCTACCGGCTGGCGGTCCACTACGTGAACCAGGCCGCCGATACCACCCTGCTGCAGGCCGCGCACACCCTGGCGCGCCAGGTCAAGCCGATTGGCGACGGCGTGTTGATCGACTTCCCGATCGCCGCGCAGAAAGTGCTGGAAGCCGATCCGACCGACCGCTACTTCTACACCATCAGCACCCCGCCGGGCAAATACATCCTCGGCAATCACCACATTCCCCTGCCCCCGGCGCACATGACGCCGCGCTCGGACGCTCCCTACTTCTACGACGGCGAGATCGTCCAGGCCGACGCCGGCACCAGGCCGACCAAGGTGCGCATCACGGCGCTGTACCAGGCCTTCGGCATGGCCGGCGGCCAGCCGCAATGGATGCTGGTGCAGGTGGCGCGCAGCATGGCCACGCGCGCCAACATCTGGAAGATGATCCTGATCGACACCCTGCTGCCCCTGTCCGGCCTGATCCTCTTGATGACGATGATCGTCTGGATCGGCACCGGCCGCGGACTGGTGCCGTTGCTGCGCCTGCGCCGCGAGGTGGAGGGCCGTTCGCCCGCCGACCTGACCCCGCTGCAACTGGACGCCGCGCCGCCCGAGCTGCGCTCGCTGGTGCAGGCCCTGAACGACCTGCTGGCATCGGTGCGCCACAGCGTGGAGGCGCAAAAGCGCTTCATCGCCGACGCGGCGCACCAGCTGCGCACCCCGCTGGCGGGCCTCAAATCGCAAACCGAGCTGGCCCTGGACGCAACCAGCGACCCGGCCCAGGTGGCGCGGCTGAAGCTGGTGCACCAGAGCGCCACGCGCGCCGCGCACCTGATCAATCGCCTGCTGATGCTGGCGCGGGCCGAGCCGGAGGCGGCAATGGTGCAGGACCAGGCGCCGGTCGAGCTGGGAGCATTGGTGCAGAACGTCGTGGCGGACATGGTGCCGCGCGCGCTGCGCGCCGGCGCCGACCTGGGCATGGGCGAAACCGACGGGTCGCACGAGCCGCCGCCCCTGTGGATCCATGGCAACGAGATGCTGCTGGGCGAAGCGCTCGTCAACGTGCTGGAAAACGCCATCGAATATGCGGGACGCGGCAGCGAAATCACCGTCCGGATGGAGCATGACGGCGCGCAGGCGCTGCTCTGCGTCAGCGACACCGGGCCGGGCATCTCAGCCGCCGACCGGGTGCGCGTGTTTGACCGCTTTGTGCGCGCCACCGACGAAGGCCATGGCTGCGGCCTGGGCCTGGCCATCGTCAAGGAAATCATCACCCGCCACGGCGGCACCATCGCGCTGGAAGACGCCCAGCCGCACGGCTTGAAGGTGGTGATGCGCCTGCCGCTGCTAGCCGAGGCGCCAGCGGCCTGAGTGCGCGACGGCGCCCGCTGGCGGGCGCACGACAAACGCGGTTACTACTTGGCGCGGGGCGCTGCGGCTTGCGGGCGTGCCCGGCTCCAGCCAGCCACCAGCAAGCCCAGCGCCACCAGTACCGCGCTGCCCGGCTCGGGCACCTCGACGATGCTGACGAAACGCTGGTCGGCGAATACGGCGTCTGGCCCTTGCGGCATCAGGGCGATCGCACCGATGTCGCCGCCGCTGCCCGCGAGGTAGTCCGTCAGGCTTGCATTGACCAGCGCCACGCCGAAGTTCGATCCGTTCAGGACGCCCTGTGGAACAGCGAAGGACACATCGAACGAGAACACGCCGCCGAAATCGATCTGCTGCAGCAGTTCGTTAAACGTCGGCCCCTGCACGAACCGGAAGCCGGCTGCGACATCGCCTGTTACCTGCCCCTGGGTCAGGCTCGAACTGCCGAAGCTGCCCTGAAAATTGGACACCGTGGCCGTGACAGGGACCGCGTTTGCCAGACCCGTCAACGTGAGATTGAGGTAGCCGCTGCCGGACCAGGTGCCGGTGTCGACCGACACGTGGTACAGGGGCGCGGCGCAAGCCGCTCCCGTCGCGGCAACGAGCACCAGCGCCGCCAGCGCGCGCGCGAACAATACGTGTATCGACTTTACTGCGCTGAACACGTTCAATACGGTCATTATCTTTGATACGTTAAGCATGGAGTTTTCCTTTAGTACGTGACGGTGAACACCTTGGGGGTGTAGCTGATGTTGGCCATGGTGGGATTGGTGAAGCTGGTGTCGACGCTGACGGTGGCGCCCGGCGCAAGTTCGGCCACCGGCAGCTTGATATACGGCGCGCCATCCCACTCGCCGCTGCGGTTGACCAGCGTGACGTTCTGCGGCAGGCCGTGCAGCACCAGCTGCAGGGCGGCGCCCTTGATCGGGTTGGCGGTGGCGTTGGTGAACGAGATCGAGCCGCTGTATGCGCCGCTAAAGCGGTTCACCGTCAGGCCGCTGCGCGCGACTTTCACGCCGCCGGTGGCCTCGGCCACCACGGGCTGATTGACGATCGTCGAGACGCTCAAAGGCTCCAGTGTCAGCGACGCGGCGCCGCCGGTGACGGCGTGCTCGCCCGCGTACTGCTGGCTTGCCGTGGCGGAGGTCATGTAGCGGACCAGCTTGCCCGGCACGTTGGCGGCGAAGCGCAGGTTGACCTTGCGTTGCTGCGCACCGTTGTTCACCGCCACCACCACCAGCTTGCCGTCGCCGCCCTTGTAGGCCGTCACCAGCACGTCGTGGTAGGGACGCTCGGTCGCCACGACACGGCTGTAACCCGGCCGCACATGCTTGGCGTACTGCGCCATGATGTGTCCGCGCTTGCTGACGTTGCCGTCTTCGGTGAGCAAGCCATACGCGCGCCGGATGTACCACCACACATACGCGCTGTAGTTCGAGTGCATGCTCTTGTGGATTTCGACGCCCACCGGCAAGGCCTTGACCCAGTCATTCGCGTCCGAGACGCTGTCGGTGTAGTGCTCCGTCATCCAGAGTTCCTTGCCCTTGCTGCGGGCCAGCGGATCGTCGCTGGGCGTGGCGCCGTACAGGTGTCCGGCCACGATGTCCAGATGCGGTGCGGCCGCGGCGTCGTTGAGGATCGGATCGGACACCGCCTTGGCGAACTTGAGCGACTCCGGTCCCATCAGCTTGATCGTATCGAAACGCGCCCCTTCGGTGCGCAGAAAGCTGATCATCTCGGCCGGACTCCACAGGCAGCCTTCGTACGACACTTCCCAATCGGGCTCGTTCTGGATCGAGATGCCGTGCAGGGCCGCGCCATTGGTCCGCATGAAGCTGGCGAAGTCGAGCAGGTGGCTGGCGTAGGCGGCGTGGTAGGCCGGCAACAGACGCCCTGCTCCAGCGACGTTGTTATTGGTTTTCATGTGCGCCGGCGGCGACCACGGGGTGGCGAACAGGGTCGCGCCGCGGGCTTTGGCCAGCTGGGCCGTCGGCACCTGACGCTGCCAGGCGCTGCTCGAAGAATCGATACGCATGCGCATGATCGACAGGCCGACCTGCCCCGGCCCGGTGCCGAACGCCGTGTCCACCTGGGCGGGGGTCAGGTCGGCGATCCATCCGACCCCGTTGTGGCCGCCGTAGCCGCGGATGACCTGATGGGTGGCGTTGCTGTTGACGTCGATGTTCTGCGCCGACACTGCGGCAGGCAGCAGTAACAGCACTGGCGAAGCGCACAGCGCGAGCACGGCCTTTTTCAAGCTGGTAGTTTTCATGTCTTTGTCTCCGATGATTGCGTAAGGAGTTGCGGATGCAATCCCATCATTTTTGTAGTGGTAGCGATGACTTTTGGCGCCGCTTGATGGCCCGTTATCCGGCTCTTGTGCACGCCGCAGTGCCCACGCTGGCGTGATGAAGATACCGCTACCAAAATGAATATTGACGTGTTTAAATTAACGAGTCAACCTAATTCGTACATGTAACGTTAATGTATGAAAGCTTCGTATCGATGCGCGACGCCCCACGCGAAATGCTGCTTGACGCTAATATATTAGTGTTATATGGTCGCAATATTCCGTTCATAAACTTTGCGAATATTCCGCCAGTGTCCCTGTTTCCCAGATAGCCGGTGCGCCTCTCGGGCAATGCGTTGACTGACTTTTTTACTGTTTACTTACCGTTTTTTCGGTTCTTTCCGATGGAGCTTTCAATGACCTTTCCCCCACTCCTTGCGGCCATGTTGGCCGCGCTGACGTTCACGGCGGCGCCCGCACTGGCCCAAAGCGGACCGTGCGCCGGCCCCGAGGCGTCCGCCACACGCTTGAGTCTCGAAGAAAAAACCGAAGGCTGGATCGTGTTGTGGAACGGGACCTCAGAAAACGCCTGGCGCGGCGTCAAGTCCGAGCAATTTCCGCAACAGGGCTGGCGCGCCTGCGACGGCGTGCTCACGGTGATGGGCAAAGGCGGCGAGGAATCGCGCGGCGGTGGCGACATCATCACCCGCAAGCGCTACGCCGATTTCGAACTGACGCTGGAAGCGAAGCTGACGCCCGGCGCCAACAGCGGCATCAAGATTTTCACCCAGCCCAACCTCGCTCCGCTCGACCGCCTGACCGGCAAACCAACCGCCGTGGGTTCGGCGATCGGCATGGAATTCCAGCTGCTCGACGATGAGCGCCACCCGGACGCCAAGCTGGGACGCGACGGCAATCGCATGATCGGTTCGCTCTACGATGTGATCCCTGCCCCTGCGGACAAGACGGCTGCCGTGATCGGGCAATGGAACCATGTACGGATCCGCTCACAGGGCAAGCGCGTGAGCTTCTGGCTCAACGGCAGGAAAACCGTGGAATTCGAGCGCGGCTCGGCGGCATTCCGGACCGCTGTCGCCGCGAGCAAATTTCGCGACATTGCCGGGTTTGGCGAATGGAGCGACGGCCACATCCTGCTGCAGGATCATGGCGACCAGGTGGCGTTTCGCAACATCCTGATCCGCGACCTGAGCAAGAAGTAGCACGCCCCATGTTTCATCGGACCTTCGCGGCCATGAATACGCGTTTCAGCATGGTGCTGCCGGCCGTGGCTGCGGATACGGCCAAGGCTATGCTGCTCGCGCGCTCTACCGAAGCCATGCTGATGGAGCAGGAATCGATGATGAGCCGCTTTGCGCATCACGGCGCGCTGGCCGGGTTGAATCGTGCTGCCGCCCAGGGCGCGGCGAGCGTGCCCGACGCACTGTGGCCGGTACTGCAAGCATGCCGGCGCCATCACAGCCTGACCGGTGGCGCCTTCGATATCGCCCAGGGCGGCGTGCCCGGCCAGCGCGGGATGGCACTGCTGGACTTCGACGAGGCAGCGCGCACGGTTCACTTCACCGCGCCCGGCGTGCAACTCGACCTGGGCGCCATCGGCAAAGGATTGGCGCTGGAGCGGATCAGGCAGCACCTGCTCGGCAAAGGCGTGACGCAAGCCTTCATGAGCTTCGGCGAGAGTTCGCTGGCCGTCATCGGCAGCCACCCCGCCGCCGATTGCTGGCCGGTTGGGGTGGAACACCTGTTCGAGCCCGGCGAGTCGCTGCACCGATTCGAACTGCGCGACGGCGCCATGTCCACTTCCGGCAACCGCGACGGCCAGGCCCACATCGTCGATCCGCAGGACGGCAAACTGATCGGCGGATGCCGCACCGTCTCCGCCACCTGCGCCAATGCCGCCGATGCCGAGGCGCTGTCGACGGCATTATTCGTGCTGGAGCCAGCACAACGGGCGCAGGTGCTGCGCCATTATCCCGGTGCGCAGGCGGTGGAATTTGCGTACCACAAACAAGGCGGTCGCTGGACCGCGGAAAAGCGATGGCAGCATGACGAGCAAACTCCCTGAACAGATCCTGAAAGAAGTGTTACGGCGGCGCCGCTTTCTGGCGCGCCTGGCTGGCGTCGTGGCCGGCTCCACCGTGCTGAGCGCGCTGCCGTGGGTGGCGCCGCTGCGCGCCCAGCCGGTAGGCAACGCAGCCTCGGACCGGGTGCGCATCGGCGTCATCGGCACCGGCTCGCGCGGCACCCTTCTGCTGCAATACTTGTTGCGCACGCCCGGGGTCGAGGTCGTCGCGCTGTGCGACGATTACCCGCCGCATCTGGCGGCCGCCATGACGGCGGCCGGCGGCAAGCCGAGGGTTTATACCGATTACCGCAAGCTGCTCGACCTGCGCGACCTGGACGGGGTTGTCATCGCCACGCCGTTGCACCTGCATGCCCCGATGTGCCTGGATGCGCTGTCGGCCGGCAAGCACGTGTTCTGCGAGAAGAGCCTGGCGTTGACGGTGAGCGAGTGCAAGCGCATCGCGCGCGCGGCGCACGCCAGCAAACAGGTGTTTCAGGTCGGCCACCAGCGCCTGTTCAGCGCGGCCTTTCTGCACGCGCACGAGCTGGTGCACAACGGCCATATCGGCCCGATCACCCAGATCCGCGCCAGCTGGCACCGCAACAACGACTGGCGCCGCCCAGTGCCGCATCCGGCACTGGAGCGCAAGCTGAACTGGCGCCTGTACCGCGCCTACTCGGGCGGTTTGATGGCCGAGCTGGCCTCGCATCATCTGCAGGTCGCTAACTGGTATCTGGACGCCGCGCCGCTGTCCTGCGTCGGCTACGGCAGCATCAACCACTGGAAAGATCAGCGCGAGATGTTCGACAACGTCAACGTGCTATTCCGCTACCGCGACGGCGTTACCTTCGTCTACGACTCCCTCATCAGCAATCGCCGCGCCGGGATGGAAATCCAGATCATGGGGCCCCGGGGCAGCATCGAAGGCGAGAGTGGCACCGTGCACTGGGAACAGCCCCCGCCTGCCCCGGCCATTGCCGCGCTGGTCAGCCAGATCGAACGCGGCAGTGCAGAAACGCTACCCATCGGCGGCCCCAGCTGGAAGCCTGACGGCAAAACCGACGCCGCCGGTGACAAGCTGCGGCGCGACCTTGGCGGCGATGACGGCACCCTCCTCTCGATGGCTGCCTTTGCCAATGCAATTCGTTTGAATCAGCCGATTCCTCAGATGATCGAGCACGCCTATCGTTCTGGCGTCGCCGCCTTGATGGGACAAGCGGCGATGGACCAGGGCCGCGAAATTGTCTGGCCCGGCGACTACATGTAACGGCATGCCACACGCAATCTAATATCACTTACAACAACAATCCAAGGAGACACGCATGACTTATTCACCTGCTTCCACCCGCCGCCGCCAGGTCGTCAAAGGCTTGCTGGGCGCCCTGGCGGCGCCCCATCTGGCGTACGCCCGCGCACCGAGCGGCAAGGTCAACCTGGCTTGCGTCGGCATCGGCAATCGCGGCGCTCAGATCATCAAGGACCTGCACGCCACCGGGCTGGCCAACATCGTGGCACTGTGCGATGTCGATATGGGCGCGCCGCATACGGCCGAGATTCTGGCCATGTTCCCCAACGTGCCGCGCTTTCAGGATTTCCGCCGCATGTTCGACAAGATGGGCAAGCAGATCGACGCGGTCAGTGTCGGCACGCCGGACTTCTCGCATTTTCCGATCGCCATGCTGGCCATGTCGCAAGGCAAACACGTTTACTGCGAAAAGCCGATGGGCCAAAGCTACCGCGAAATTGCGCTGATGATGGCCGCCGAGCGCAAGTACAAGGTGGCGGCCCAGATGGGCAATCAGGGGCATTCGGAGGCCAACTATTTTCAGTTCAAGTCCTGGGTCGGTGCGGGCGTCATCAAGAATGTGCGCGCCATTACCGCGCACATGAACAATCCGCGCCGCTGGCACGGCATGAAGGTGGCCGGCTACCTGCCGCGGCAGGCCGTTCCCGCCACGCTGGACTGGAATGGCTGGACCGCCACCGGGGTTCCCCACGATTTCAATACCGGCTATATCAACGGCGACTGGCGCTCGTGGTACGACTACGGCAACGGTGCGCTGGGCGACTGGGGCGCGCATATTTTCGACACGGCCCATGAATTTTTGCAGCTTGGGCTGCCGACTGAGGTCGAAGCCGTGCGGCTGGATGGCCACAGCCCGTTTATTTTTCCGCAGGCTTCGACGCTGGCATTTCGTTTTCCGCAGCGCGGCGCGTTGCCTCCGCTTGAATTGACCTGGTACGACGGCGTGGATAATCTGCCGCCGCTGCCGGAGAATTATGGTGCGGCGATTGTTGACCCGAATATTCCGCCGCCGTCGAAAGGCAGCGGCAGCGCGGCGGCTTTGCCGCCGGGGAAGATCATTTATGGCGATGGTTTGATCTTTAAGGGCGGTACGCATGGTTCTGAGCTGAGTGTCATCGGGGCTGCCGGGCGCGACCTTGCCTTGCCGAGCGTGCCGAAGAGCCCTTCGAATCACTTTGCTAATTTTCTGAAGGCTTGTATGGGCGAGGAAACTTGCCGCTCCAGTTTTGCCGTGGCCGGGCCGCTTTGCCAGGCGATGGCACTCGGGGTGATTGCTCAGCGCGTTAATGGCAAGCTCACGTTCGATCCGGTGCGCCAGCGCATCACTAATCACCCGCGGGCTAATGCGTTGTTGGCCGGGGCGCCGCCGCGTAAGGGGTGGGAGCAGTATTACAAGTTGGCTTGAGGGTTGTGCGGGGGTTCGATTTGGCGAGGCCGGTGTCAAGGCTTCGGATCGCACACCTTTCTAGCCTGATCAGCGCCTTCGGCGACTGGCGGAGAGCGGCGCCTCAGGCGCCCGGCCGCTGCGCGGCCGAGGTTGGGCGATTCGGAGAGGGTTGCGCGAGTACGCGCAACCCTTCGAATCCCGCCCTCTTCCGTCCAGTAGAAAGCAAAAAAGCCTCCCGCAGGGGAGGCTTTTTTACTTACTACTGGCGGAGAGGGTGGGATTCATATAGGGCTGCCTGTACCCCATAACTACCGGCCAGTTCAGATCACAAGGTGAGAAAAGCCCCCAAATAAGCCCCCAAAAATTTATCCTAGTGCAAAGCAATAATACCAAGTATGTAGCGTGGTCGCTGGCTGGCACTAGAGTCTGTCCACCAACCCGACACGAGCACGACACCACTCAGCACGTACCTTGATGAATCACTCCATCAATGTGCGAAGTCACGACGGCCCCGCGCAGTTATAGATTTGCGTCTACAAAATAAGTTGCTTAGATGGTAATATTACTACTCACCAAGCAACCTACCGCGTTACCAGCAAAATGTACCAACGCTAAGAAGCCCCAATTAAAACTTCAGAAAATCCAATTGATCGTCTGATCAAAATTCGCGAGGTTCAACATCTGTCCGGGTTATCTCGTAGTGCTCTCTACGTACATATCAAGGTGCGCACTTTTCCAGCCCAAGTAAAACTATCAACGCACTCGTCAGCGTGGGTTCACAGAGAAATTGTCTCCTGGCTTCAAGCACGCAAACCTCAGGAACACTGGCAACAAACCCTTAGTGTCGTGCAATGACGCGTTGCATGCACATATCTAAGCCAGTGCGCAACAAAGCACAGAATAAGGGCGTACATGATCGCCGCCGAGGTATCGGACTTGCGGGATAGCTTCTCGAGCGAGGCGCGCAGCCAGCTCTCCAAGTCATCGATCAGTGGCTGTGCTTTTGCTTGGCGCACCTGTCGTCGTTTATCGGGTGGTTTGTTCCCGCTTCGATCACATAGACGCTGATTCGGCGTAACGCGTCGGTCGTCGGTTCCGAAGGTTGCCCTTCGCGCAAATCGTAGAATTTGCGCCGTGCGTATGCCCAATATGCAGATTCTTGAATCGCGCCGCCTTCGTTGAGCACATTGAAACCGGTATAAGCATCTGCTTGCAGCACGCCTTTGAAGTTAGCGAGGTGGGTTTGCGGATGGATGCCTTTGCGATCAGGGCTATAGGCAAACCACACGGCCAGCGGTGCGGCGTCGCCGCTCCAACGATTGTCACGCACACAGGTTCAGAGGCGCGCAGTTTTAGTCATGCCGTTGCCAGGTGCAAGCACCGGGATTGGCGTGTCATCTGCACGCAGTTTGATCGCAGCCAGCACGTTGCGCTAGATGGCATCGACCGGTGGGCGCATCAAACCGCTAGCGGCACCGACCCACCGGCCAGCAGCACACGGTCGAGCTCAACGCCGTCGCGCGCATAGATCACTGAGTGCCGATACAGCGGCAGGTGATCGGCAAACTTGGCTACCAGAATGTGAGGCAGCAACCCCCGGACCTGCCTGCGATGCCACCTTCGATGGGTCGGCTTGGCACCGGCGCCTGGACGATCGCGTCGCAGCAACTTCACGCCGATTTCGGACGCATGTGCCGGATTATGGGGAAGCTGGCCGGCAGGTACTCCAGCTGCTCGGCCACATCCTCGCCCGATTACATCAGACCGCCACGGCAGGATGGGCAAGCATCGGTTTCGGGCGCATACACTTTTTCATCACGTGGGGGATGACCTTCTTGCGCGGTGCCTAGTCGGCCGCCGGCATTTCGCGTCCCGCCTCGCCTTCATCTGCCTGCAGGACTTCCAGTTGCAGTTCCAACTGCTCGAACTGGTGATCAAGCCTATCTGACTTGCGGCCGAACTGCAGGCGCCGCAGCTTGGCGATCATCAGCTTGAGATGCTCGATTTCGGCAGCGCGCGTGTTGACGCTCGTCAGGCATCAACAGCGGGGCCTTCAAGGCTTCGATGTCGTGGAAGGTCGGCGGCGGTAAGCATGGGCTAGGCCGAATTGGTCTGAAACTATGAAAGTGCCCGCTCCATCATAAATAACCTTAGCCAATCGATTTCGGATTGAACCACGGTGGGCATCGAACTTTGTTGCCCGATTAGCTCCACCGTCGATCCTGCCGCCACTGTTACTTCAGTAGTCCAACCACACGAAGTGCTTCTTCGGCCGCTTCATGGTCTTGGATGGACGAACCGCCAGAAATACCCATTCCTCCGACGAGTTGGCCATCATAAAATAACGGTACCCCACCACCGACGGCCATGAGACGGGGGTGATGGGCAAGTGGTGCGACCGCGGCCTCCGCCATGTACGAGTTCCACTGGTTAGTTGCCATTCCGAATGACGCTGCAGTCCAAGCCTTGTCGATGGCCACGTCTGCGGTTAAAAAAGGCGCAGCATCGGCACGCTCAAAAGCTCGCAGGTGGCCGCCTGAGTCGGTGATAGCGATCGTGGCAGCGAAGCCGCGGGCGCTGCAGGCGCGGCGAGCTTCCGTCAATAGTGCATTGGCACCTTCAAGGCTGATAGTCTGATTGCTGATGGTTTTGGCGTTCACGTGCTTACTCCTTCTTTGTTGAATCGGACTTGTTGGCGACGACTACTTTACCGATCATGCTTCCCGCCTCAACGAGCGCATGCGCCTGCTTGAGCCCCGCAGCATTGATCCCTTCGATGCGCTTTGTCATGGTGTGCTTCAGATCGCCTCTATCAATGAGCTGGGCAACGCGACGCAGCAGAGCGTGTTGACGTTCGATTGTCGACGTTGCGAACATTGCGCGCGTATACATAAGCTCCCAGTGAATTGAAATCGACTTCGCTTTGAAAGGACCGATGTCCAGGCCCACGGGATCGTCTATCAGTGCGAATTTGCCCTCGGGACGCAACACAGCGGCAATTTGCTGGATGTAGTTTGCGCTGTCGTTCAATCCGACTACATGACTGACGTGCTTTATGCCGAGCGCTGCCAGCTGATCTGCCCAAGGTCGACGATGGTCGATGACATGGTGTGCGCCATGTGAAAGCACCCAATCGCGAGTTTCAGGTCTCGAGGCGGTCCCGATGACAGTCAGCCCGGTCAGTCGTCTGGCAAGCTGGGTCAGTATCGAGCCAACGCCGCCGGCCGCGCCGGTCACCAGCAGCACATTGTCTTCCGTTGGGTCGGCGGCATGAACCCGAAGCCTGTCAAACAGCAGTTCCCAGGCTGTGATTGTTGTCAACGGCAACGAAGCCGCTTCGGCAAAGTCGAGAGACGCCGGCATGGGGCCGACGATACGCTCGTCCACGGCATGCAGCGAGCTGTTGCATCCGGGCCGCGTAATGTCGCCAGCGTACCAGACGCGATCCCCAATGTTAAAGCGGGTGGCGCGGGCACCGACGCCACGGACAATTCCGGCAGCATCCCAACCGGCGATACGCGGCTCGCCAGTTTTGATATCGCCCCCAAGGCGAATTTTGGTATCGACCGGATTTACGGACACCGCCATGACTTCAACTAGTAAATCGTTGTCACGTAGTTCTGGGGTAGGTAAGTCAATGTCTTCCAACGCCTTTGGATGGTCGATAGGGTAATTCTGGAAAAAACCGATCGCTTTCATGTTCATCCTTTTTTGGTCCGTAAAGTTAGCGCCGTATTTGCGTAAGCCATCGGAAAATTATCTTCCGATTTGGAGGTTCATTCCGGACTGCGAACGATCAATCCATGGCGAGCAAAGTCGCCATGTTCCTGGCCATTCCCGTCCTGAGGTTGACAGGACACGTCAACCCGCCACGACCGAGCAGCACTCGCACATGTAAAGCGTTGTGGGCATATAAATGACTGAGTCACATACTTAGTATATATCAAATATTTTTTGAAATTGTGGAATTTATGGCGGTCGTCGTCTCGGTCTGGCCGCCCTTACACCCATCTTGCAGAATCGAACGTCGGCATGATCCCGGAACAAAGACGCAGCATGGCGAACGCCCTTCCCCAACCGACCTTGGCGACGGTGTCCAGGATTCGCGGACAAAATGTGGCTCTATGCCACCGGTTTCATTCAAGTGCCAGTTCGTATGTCCGGCGCTCGTGTAGACTGGCCGGAGCTCTGCATCCTCAGCGAGCACAACACAACCCAGGAGTGCACATGAAGGCAATATGGAATGGCGAAGTGCTGGCGGAATCGAACGATACGGTGGTAGTGGAAAACAACCACTATTTTCCGCCTGCGTCCCTGCGGCGCCAGTTCTTCAAGGACTCGGCGACCACGACCGTGTGTCCGTGGAAGGGCTCGGCCAGTTATTACGATATCGATGTGAACGGGAAGGTCAACAAGGATGCCGCGTGGCTGTATGTTGCACCTAAATCGGCGGCCGCGAATATAGCTGGCCATGTCGCGTTCTGGAAGGGCGTCGAGGTCAAGGCCTGATCACAGGATCGCTATGCGCGTGCTTATCGACTGGTTTGGCGAGTGGCTGGCAAAGCACGTTCTTGTCGAAGCGCGCTGGTGGCAATTGAGCCTGGCGGGCGGGCCGAACTCACTGGCTGGAACGTGCCGGCGGACGGGCACGTGCCGGCGGGCGGGCACTGGCATGACCACGGTAGCAGTTGTGTCCGGTGCGTTTGGTGCTGCCGTGCGCCCAGCCCATGGATCTTTGCGCTATCGGGTTTCCTGGCGCTTAGTCGCGCGGATGGCGCCACATCAGCCAGTACGGCCGCGCTGTCAGTGCTTCGAACAAGCGTAGCTCGTTTGTGAAGCCAAGACGCCGGTAGAATGGCAGGCTCAAGGAATTGAATGTCTCGAGATAGCTTGGTTGATTCAAGCGATCGGCGCGCTGCAGCGTGCGCAACAACAAGCTGTGGGCTAAACCCTTGCCACGCGCGTCTGGATGCACGCCCAAAATGGAGAGATACCATGCTCCGTCCAGGCTATGGGGGATCTGGCTATCCATTCCTGCGCAAATCGACTGATAATTGCCGAATCCTGCAGACCCAAGCAGATGCCGTAGTTCGCGCTTTCGATGCGACGACAGCTCGCTTGCGGCTGTTTGGCCGACCTCGTCGGTAATCCAGATCGCTGCACCGTCACTTCCAGTGCGCTGCACTTCGCCGCGGCCTTCTGCCTCGGTGATTGCCAGCGCGAAGTACTGGGTAAGCATCGCGTGGCGTGTGCTCTCGGATGTGCAAATGACGGTAATCGAGCGATAGAACGGATCCTCGCTCAGTGCAAGGGCCAGCGCGGCGCACACGTCCGGTTCAGATTCTGATGACATACTATTCCGATACGCAAATTGTGATCATAACAGCGGGTTTCTTCAGCGCGACCTGCGGCGCCGGCCCTTAACGCAACAGCTGCGTGCAATGATACGGCGACTAAAAAGCGCCTCAAGCGTGGATCTTTTTCGTGCCTACGCTGTTGCGGGAGGGTTTATATCTTGCACCTCCGCCTTACTTACACGTTAAAGCAAAAGTGGTGTACCACCGAGTTTTCGTAATCAGCCACATACGTGCGGCGCCTGCCCACGTCGGCAACAACGGCTGGGTGCGGGTGATCACTGTGCTTCGACACTGTTGGCACGCACTGCACAAATCGGGAGATGCCGAAATGTCCGGCATTCCCGGTTCTCCACGCGTGTTGTGACCCGTGGTGTGGCACCTGGGTCAACCCGATCTCGGGCCAGCGCCGCGGACCGAAATGCGCCTTCATCGATCTGATTTCATGTGCGTTGAGCGCTAAATCACCGGTCAGCAACAGCGTCTGCCGGTTGCTTCGCCTGAGGACGTAGCCGCTCTGTGCGTATTTGAGGTAGAGGGACCAGTAGGGGTGACGCGGCTGATGGTGATCAAACAGGTGCCAGAAGTCATCTGATGGCCAACGGTACACCGTCGATGCGCAACGCGGATACGCGGCCGCATCGACAAGCGGACGCGCCAACACGCATAGCGAAATATTGTTTCGCTCGTTACCCAGCTTTCCAAAATGTTTGTCGTAGCAGCGCCTGAGACTGTCCCGCCAACCAGCGCGTGGTTTGCGGAAGGAACTCTGGATTCGGCAGATACGGAAGATGGCGTCGACCTCCCTCTGCACGGCGCTCATCGGCAGCCCGGAGCGTTTTGCTACGCCGCCCGGCAGCGCGCTATTGTAAAAAACAAACTCGAACGGCAGACCGCCGGGCGCTCGCACTGGACTGCGGTGGGAAAGGACCTTGACCCGGGGGCTGCCGACCCCGGGGGCATCGAAGTAGCCTGCCGGGTACTCGTGAGCGTCGGGTGGCGGCTCGTCGGGTGCGACCTCCCCAGGCCCCTCCCGGTGGGGAGTTAGCGCAAGCTCGTCGCTACCGTCTGCGGCTGGATCCCCAGGGCCGCCCCGAATCAGCAGAATGGAGTCGACGCGATTCAACAAGCCTTGGCCTCTGAGATAGCGTACCGGATCCATTCCGAAGGCGGCCATCGACGCCGATATCGACTCGCCGTCCCTGGTTGCGTATACCTGCGCCAGCCGGGCCTGAAGACCCAGGAAAGGCAGCACCAGGCATCGCACCCTGTGCTGGGTCAGCAATGCCTCAAGTCCGTTGACATGATCAGCATCGAAGTGAGAGACAGCCAGCATATCGAGGATGTGCCCGGACGGCCAGCCCTGGGTGTACTCCAGTGATGCGATCGCTTCGTCAACACGGCTCGGTCGCTTGGACCCGCAGTCGTAAGCCCAGGAAAAGCTGGCGCCGTCTGAATCGCTAACGGTCCCCGTGAAGAAGGTTCCATGGCCAACTGACTGGAATTGCTGCCATACGTGAACGCCCATGAGTCCTCGACATTGTTGACACCTGTTGTAACCTGCCAGCTACCGACCGCGATCTATGTTCTCAAGGCAAGCGGCGACCATTCGCCTTCGCTCAGCAATACTTGGCTCAGGCTGCATCCGCTGAATAACCGCCAACTTTTCGTCCCTCGAAAACACGGGAATATATATATGCTCCAAGCACACAAGTGAGGTATATTAATCGAATTCATCCTCTCCGTACGGCATACCAAGAAAAATTTTCCAAGTGGCATCTAAAAGTCATCAGTCCTGCTGCCTGGTGGGTTCGCAGTTGATGAGCGACCTTGATTCTTCCGTTCGGCATGACGCCAACGATACACGGCCGCCGCCTTCCATCGCGGCCGTAGGCACGTTAGCGACTGCTCGAGACTATGCTGTCAAACTCTTTCTTCAACCGCACTCGAAAAAGGACTGTCATGGCGCCTGAAAAAATCTTCCGCAGTACATCGACTGAGGCCATGAGGGACCGCGCAGGTCTTGCGGTGGACAGTGATCCGGAATATGAAGTCAAGTGTTGGGCACCGCCAGGTTTGCATGACGCAGGTGATGATGGTCAAAATCAGCAGCCGCCTGTCGTTGGTTACGCCGACGACTTCCGCCAAAAATGGCAAAAAACATGAGCGCGGGCAAAACACGCGCGCCTGAGCTGCAGGTGCAGCAATGGATCGGCGAGGATGGACAAAGCGTTGTCGCTCCGCTCAAGCTATCCGATCTGGGGACCGGGCCGAAGATTTTGTTTGCCTTCCAGCACTGGTGCAGTGGCTGCCACTCGCATGGGTTTCCGACGCTGCAACGATTGCATGGTGCGTTGCGCTCCAAGGGCGTCGGTTTCGCAGCGATCCAGACCGTCTTCGAAGGAGCGCACGAGAACACCTATGACAAGTTGCGAATGACTCAGCTCAAGTATGAACTTCCTATCGCTTTTGGTCACGACGAGCCGCCCGCGACTGCGACTTTTCCAACTTTCATGAAGGACTACCGCACGGGAGGAACGCCCTGGTTCACGGTGATCGACGCTACCGGCCACATTGTGTTTTCGGACTTCCATCTCAATGCTGACTGGCTCGTGAAAGAACTCGAGCAAGGGTAACCAGTGCAGCGCATTCACATGCTGATTGCCAAACGAGTGCGGCTGCTGTTGCCAGATAAGTGTAGCGGCTCGCGTTTGAAACCGGCCATGCTCGCATTCGACGCCGGTTTCGGCTCGAATTAACTGCAAATGACGGAAGGCCCGAGCTCTCATTATCTGCAAATGAGCTTGCAATCGACGGAACCGGCTCGCATTCCACGGACGGCGGCTCACGCTAACTGCAAATGACGGCTCATATGGGTAAGTCCGCCGCCAGCATGCGCTCGCGGATCTCGGCCGTGCGTTTCCGTTCGAGCTGGTTGCTGAACATCGCGCGAATCTCCGCCGCTTTGGCATCGAACTGCTCAGTCATGTCTCTGAGCCGGTAGCCGTGGCGGGCCAGCGTCGGCTCCAGGTCGTCGAGCTGGCGCGACAGCACCGTCTCCACCAATTCCGCCGTGACCGGCTTCTCGCCGGTCTGGTAGCCGGCTTCGAGGGCCAGCGTCAGGTGCAACTGAACCTGCAGCGGCGTGCGCAGCTTGGTGGCCAGTATGTCAATCGCCTCGGCTGTCAGAATCTCCCCCGGCTCGGTCTTGTTGCCGGTGCAGACGCCGAGCAGCCAATGGATGTAGTCGCGCTGGCTGCCGGCGATGCCGTCCAAATTGAAGATGTCGGTGCGGTAGCCGATTTCCTCCATCGTAGGCCTACGCAGGTCGTTGCGTAGCTTGGGATGGCCGGCCAGGATCACCGACAGCCGGCCGCCGACGTCCTCCACGACCTCCATCAGGCGCTTGAGGCCGATGAGCGTATGGCCGTTCAAGTCGTGCGCCTCGTCGATGAACAGCGCCACGGGGCGCTTGCCCTTTTTCACCAGATCTTGCAGCTCGCGGTCGCGCCGCTCTCCCTGCTTGGGGATCTGCACCTGCTTGTCCTGCGACAGATCGTAATAGAGAGCCGAGATTAGCGTGGCGAGTTTGATGCTGTGCTTCTCCACCGAGACCGACTTGGCGACGGACACGCGGTTTTCATCCTTCAGGATCTGCTGAAGACGGCGCAGCGTGACGGTCTTGCCGCTGCCGACGACGCCACAGACGGCGATCATGCGCCCCTGCATGACCGCCCCCTTGATGTCCTTGATGAGCTGCTGGTGGTGCTCGGTCTCGTAATAGCCGGCTTGGCTGAGGGCCTGCGTCAGCCCGTAATACTGCATCACTTCAACCCGCATGGTGCTCTCCTGTTTGCATGTTTCGGAAATAGTCCCGCACGCGTGCCAGCACGACGCTGCGGTCGAGCGTCTCGGCCAGCACCTGGTCGATGAAGGCGCGGTCATCCGGCGCGAGCTTGGCCAGAGGCCGCGCCAGGTCGTCGGCGATGGCGAGTTTGGCGGCGATGGCGCCAGCGAAGTGGTAGGCGTGCGCCTCGGTGTTGAATGGTTGGTGCGGCAGCGACATGGCGGCGGCCGGCGGGGTAAGGTGCATATCGCTTCCGGCCAAAGCGCTGATCGGCAGATCGAGCTGGTCGGCGAGCGCGCGGATGCGATCGGCACGCTCGTCCGCCTTGCCGCGCTTGAACGCCCGGTAGCGGTGCAGCGGAACCGGCCCGGCTACCGGGCGGTACGGCCCAATTTCTCGCCGTCGAACTCGACATACATCTCGTCGTCGAATAAGCCGCACAGCAGGACGACGGTCTCACCGGCCATATCCGGCTCTACCTGGTAGGCAGTGCCGCCGATGGCGATGCGCGCGTCGATGCCGCCCTTGCGGCTCTCGGGTTCGCGCGCGAACCGGCAGTACTGCTCCCACGCGCACATGTCGCGCACGCCCTCGGCCGGCAAGTTGGCCAGCCAATCGGCCAGACGGGAGTGTTTCTCCGAACGATGGCTCTGGTCGTTGTAACGCAGCAGGTAGCGCATCAACCACTCGTTGGCCTGGCGCTCCGTTTCCGGTTTGTGGAAATGGTAAAGCGTTTCATGCGCTTCCTTCACCGTCCTGAACGGGCGCTCGACCTTGCCTTTTGAACGGGCCGTCGTGCGAGTTACATCTTTGCCTGCCGGAATGTGCGTGAGCCACTCGATATCGAGGGCCAGCATGACGTCTTGAAACACCCGGCTCTTGGCCACCGGACCGTTGTCCAGATAGATCATTTTCGGCCGGCCCTGGAATGGGAATGAGGGGTCGGCCTTGACGTCATGGCGTTGAACAGGAAACGCAGCGCGGAATCGGCGTCCTCGCCATACACGCACTGGTATTCCTGGTAGCCGACGCCGCTACGGTCATCCACCACACTGAACAGCATCAAGATCGGCACTCCCTTTGAAGCATCAATCCAATCGGGCTTGTCGATGTGCTTGAGGTTGGACGGCGACATATCGAATTGCCAGCAATCGTTGCTGCGTTCTGCCTGAAAACGCACGGCCGGTGGCTCGCGCAACAAATGGGGCTGGTCAAGTCGCAACAGGGAAAGCAACGATTGACGGTCGGGCCCCGCAGCAGGCCCATGGGCGCCTTGACCAAGCCCTGCACCGTTTCAACCCCATGCTCCTCCATCAACTCGATGGCCCGTCCGGTGGACAGGTGGCGTCCGGCCTTGTTGGTGGTGCGCAGTTTCAGCGCCGCGATCAGTTCGCAATAGCGCTTCAACTCCGCTTGCGGCAACATCCGAGGCTTGCCGTGGTCGGCGCGGTGCGCGGCGTGCGGCTAGGCCGCCGAAGTAGCCCGGCACCATCATTTCGTCAGCGGGAATGCTCCTGGCCGGCAGTCCGATGCGCCTGGCGACGGCCTCGGCGATCTCACGGAACGCAATGCCTTCGTCGCCGACGGCGTGCCACGTCTTGCCGGCAGCACCCTTTTCGAGTGCAAGTCGGAACAAGGAAGCCAGGTCACGCGCATGCACGGCGGGCCACCGGTTTGAGCCAGTTCCTGGATAGGCAACGTAGCCTTTCTGCTGGCCGAGCGCCGCCAGCCTGAAGATGAAGCCCGCACGATCGGTCGGGCTGTGCATGACGAGGGCGATCCGGACGACCGAAGACCGCACTCCCTGTCTGGCCAAGCCGAGCACGGCAGTTTCTACAACATTGCGTGACACGAGCGTGCCTTCGTCCAGGGGGCCACTCGAGATAGCTGGATCATGCTCTGTCGCCGGTCGGCCCAGACTGATCGGAGCGCTAATGCGGCCTGCACGCCCCAGGTTAGAGGGCGCGCCAATGCTGCCGGCCACGATAAGGGGCTTATTCGTTCCGGCTAATGCTTCGCCCAGTGCCAGCACGATCGCAAGCTCGGAATCGCGCAGGGCGGAAAGCCCGCCAGAGCCGATAAGCTCGGCCCTGTAGCCAAGGTGGATCACGCCATCCGATGCCTCGGCCACTTCCTTTAGCACATCGACTTCGGCGAGGTTGCCATGACACACACTGGCGCCGAGAGCGGACAGTGCCGCCGCGGCTTCGTCTGACCGCGCGAGGGCAGTGACTTCGTGGCCGGCGGCAATGAGATCCGAGATAATGTACGGACCGGAATGGCCAGTGCCGCCAGTGACAAAAACGTGCATATTGGTCGTCCTTGGGTATGATGAAGTTGCAGAAAACGCCAGCTCAGCAAGCTGACCGGTAATGAAACCGTACAGCACGTATTGCACATCGCCGTACGTGCCGGCCGGGCTCACAGAAGGCGCGTGTCTGCTGGCGCGTGCTTGAAGTCGTCATGGCGCCCATCTTGATATTTCAGCGTCCTGGCGAGCACGCCAGCGTCTTGCTCGAAACCATCAAGCGTGACGATCGCCACGGCATAAAACTTGCCGTCATTGCCTTTTGCGAAGCTCCGGACACCACATGTCCTGCAAAAGCGATAGTGCAAGTGCGATTCCGTTTTACCAGCAGCTATCCACGTGTAATCTGACAGCTGGTCTTCGCCTTGTTCGAGGGTAAAATCATCTGGCGGCACGATCGCGAACCAGAAGCGCGACTTGGTGCAAATCGAGCAGTTACAGCGTGTCGTTCCTGTTTCGAAGTCGATCCTGGCCTCGAAGGTGACGGCGCCGCAATGGCAGGCGCCATGATAAGTTTTCTTTGTCATCGTATTTCATTGCTCCGATTCATTGTTCCGATTCATTGCGCCGATCAGCAGGAAAGCGACCGCCCGTCGGCTGTCCACTTGGCGTCGACGTGGACTGATCAGTCAAATTTGACCAGGTCCTTGAAGATCAAGTGTCCCCATGTATTGCTCCCTCCTTGCACCAGCAATCCGCCTTCTGCAAGCGCGCCAAGTTTGATCGGTGCAAAACCGAGCTTCTCCGCTAGCGCAGCGACCTGCGTTGCTGCACCGTCTTCGTCGCTCGCAAGGAACACGACTCTCCTGCCACCATGGACGGCCGGATCCTGGCCAAGAACGGGCGCGCCCAGATGGTTGAATCCCTTGACTACTTTTCCACCCGTGAAGGCCTTGGCTACGACCGCGGCCGAAGAGCGGCCTATTAGGCTTTCGGCAGGCTCGCCGTAGGCATTGGTCACATCGACGATGATTTTTCCCTGCCAGTTCGGCAGCGCCTTCGCGACATCCGGGTGCGATTCGTAGCGTACGGCCAAAAACAGAATGTCCGCCTCAAGGGCCTGTGTCAGTGTCGTGGCGAAAACATGCGGTCCGATCGCAGCGGCATCCTCAGCAAAACTTTTCGGATCGCGCGTGGTTGCGACAGAAACGTCGATGCCTTGACGGGAAAATGCCTTGGCAAGGGCGTGGCCGATCCTGCCGAAGCCGATAATTGCATAAGTCATCAATACTCCTTGTGTTGAAATGTAAGCCAGGTGGCCGTCATGATTCTTCAGCCACGCCTGCGCCCGCAATGCCGGAGGCCCGCGCCATTGCCAGCGTGTCGATATACTCTTGAATGTGAACTACCTTGCCATCGCGTACCGTCAGGGCGAAAACAAATTCGTCCTTGAACTTCTGGTCCGTTGCCTTGATCCTGCCTGTGCTGTCGCCAACAGCGAGGACCCGGTCTCCCTGCGCGACGAACTGAGCGGCGCCGAGATAGCGGTCTCTACCATCTCGGCAGCTTTCTGAACAAAATTGGCCAGTCCTGCATGTCCCCGGTGCGTGCCGGCCAAGGCCCACTTTCCAGGAACAACCCATTCGATATCGTCGGCAGTCAATGCCTGCACAGCCTGCAGATCGCCGCGACCCATCGCCGCAAACAGATCCTTCACAATCTGGACATGTGCGCGCGTGTTCATCGCGTCAAGCCGATATCGACGTGCATGGCGATGTCGAAGGTGCCGGCGCCGTTTCTCGCCAGGCCGATCAGCAACAGTCCGAGCGACTCGAGGGTCTGGGCCATGTGCAGGGCGCCGATATCCAGGGGGCGCAATCCCAGGCTGGCAAGGAACGTTGCGACAAGGGCCTTGGCACCTGCATCGTCGGCGGCAATGAACGCGTCGAGCCGCCCACCCTTGGCAAGGACGGGGCCAAAGAGCGTATTAAATGCTTTTACGACATGCGCGTCAGCGGGAACGCCCTTGGCCGTTTCCTGCGCGCCGGAACTGCCACTAGGGGTCACCAAACCTGAGAGGTCAGGGGCGATGGGATTCGTGATATCGATGATCACCTTGCCTTTTAATGCGTCGCCGAAATCGGCTACCACCGGCGCCGCGCCACTGTAAGGCACCGCGAGGATCACGATGTCCCCGGTGGCAGCGCCATATGTCCCGACGGTTGCGCCGGCGCCAAGCCTGTCGGCAAAGGCCTGCGCCTTGGCTGGATCGCGCACGATCACCTCGACCGTGTGTCCCGCTTTGATGACGCGCCCGGCGATGGCAAAGGCCATGCCGCCTGCGCCGATGATGCTGATGGTACTGTTGAAAGTGCTCATGTGTGGTGTCCTCGCCATTGAATGCGTATTTGTCTTGCCATGGCGCCGCGTGCGTCGCCGTAGCTGCAGCCTCAGCCTGGAATGCTGACGCCGATCGTGAAATTGGTGTGTTTGACGGTGTGGGAGAGCAGGCCCAGCGACAGCAGGCAGACGTGCTCCAGTGTTCGTGCCATGGGCAACAATCCGACATCCATCGTGCGCAGTCCCAGGCTCCCGATAAATGCAGCAACGCGCGCTTTCGCCTGCACCTCGTCGCCTGCGATGAACACATCGAGCGGGTTGCCCTGAAATGCACCGGCAGCCAGGACGTGGGAAAACAGGGTGTTGAATGCCTTGACGACGACCGCGTCAGCAGGTGCAGTCCTGGCAATCTCCCGTGCGCCAAAGCTATCGCCTGGCGTCACAAAACTGGTAAGGTCGGCGGCGACGGGGTTCGTGATATCGACCAGCAGCTTGCCTGCCAGTGCCGGGCCGTATTGTTTCACTACATCCAGCACGGCGGCATAGGGCACCGCCAGGACGACAATCTCCCCGGCCGGAACGGCACCGAACTTGCCTGTGGTCGCTCCGGCGCCAATCTGCCCGGCCAGTGTCTGCGCTTTGGCGGCGTCGCGGCTCATGACTTCGACTGAGTGGCCGGCACGCGCCGCCAGGCCGGCGATCGCTGCGGCCATGCCGCCTGCACCGATGATGCTGATTGTGCTCATCTGAAGTTCCTTTGATTTAATAGTGGTGAAGCGGTGAAGAAGACAGGCCGGCCCGGTGCGACGCTGCGGTCACGCTCGCCAGGCAAACCATGCTAAACATATCACTTGCAAAACGCAAGCAATATTGAAATTTAACTTGCATCATGCAAGCAATGATAAAATACCTGCATGAAGACGACACCCATAAAAGACGTTCGGTCGCATTGCGCAGTGAACTACGGCGTCGAAGTATTCGGCGACCGATGGTCGCTGCTGATCATTCGCGACATTGTTTTTGCCGGGAAGAAGACGTATGGGCAGTTCATCAAATCCGAGGAAGGCATCGCCACCAATGTGCTGGCCTCGCGCCTGGCTTTTCTCGAAGACCAGGGCATCCTTGCGAAGGCGCCCAGTCCGGACGATGGACGCAAGGATGTCTACACGCTGACCGAGAAGGGTCTTGACCTCATCCCCATCGTCCTGAACATCGTCCTGTGGAGCGCGCAGTACGATGCGAAGTCGTACGTTCGCGGTCAGAAGGAATTTGTTGCGCGCATCCGTCAGCATCCAGTGCAGGTAAGCGAAGAGGTGAAAGCGCTGGTTCGCAATGGCGGATGTATTTTCCCTGATGGAAATCTGTAAGCTGCTCTGATCACTACGCGGTCGTGGGCGCGGATCGACCGCCTGCCGCATGGTCGGCGACCTTCATGCGCGCGCCCGTCGCATGCTCACGTCAGCGCTATTCTCAATGCGAAGTGCCGGAACCCGACTGAATCAGCAAGGTGCAACACGCTGGTTGCTGAGCTAAAGCGATCAGCAGGCGTTCCGGCAACGCATCGGCCATTATTCATGACGAAACCTTGAGGTCGCTTGTGAATTGCAACTAAATTTTTATTTTTCACTTGTTTTTTGCAAGTGATAGGCCTACGATGACGATGCTTTGAACGAGGCTGCAACGGTTGCTCTCACGTGTCGCCCAGGCGCACAGGGGCGCGAATTTTGTAGCGGCATGGCGCAGGAACTGCGCCGGAAGATCCATCGAAATTAACGAAAACTAAAGGAAACATCATGGGTAAGCTTGACGGTAAAGTAGCAGTCATCACGGGTGGATCGAGCGGTATTGGCCTGGCCACCGCGCTGCGCTTCGTGGCAGAAGGTGCGCACGTCGTGATCACTGGAAGACGGGAGCAGGAACTGAAGGAAGCGGCCGCCCGTATCGAGCGGAACGTGACAACGTTCACAGGCGACGTGGCAAGCCTGGATGATCTGGATCGCCTCTATGCCGAAGTAAAAAAGACGCACGGTCATATCGACGTCCTTTTCGCCAACGCGGGCGCAGGTACCATTGCGCCCCTCGCGGCCGCTACCGAGGCCCATTTCGACCAGACGTTCGACGTGAACGTCAAGGGCCTGTTCTTCTCGGTGCAGAAAGCGCTTCCGCTGCTCAAGGACGGCGGCTCCATCATCCTGACCTCGTCGGTAACGAACGTGCTGGGCGCGCCTGGTTTCAGCGCCTACGCGGCAAGCAAGGCAGCGGTGCGCAACTTCGTGCGCGCCTGGACGATGGAACTGAAAGACCGCAACATCCGTGTCAATTGCATGAGCCCTGGGCCAACCGAAACCGGCGCCTTGCAGAGGACAACGGGCCTGAACGACGAAGACGCCAAGCAGGCAGCCGCCCAGTACGCATTGCAGATTCCGATGGGCCGCTGGGGCAAGCCTGAGGAAATCGCAGCTGCCGTGTTGTTCCTCGCCTCCGATGAAAGTTCTTTCATCACTGGCATCGATCTTCCCGTTGATGGCGGCCTGGCGCAGGTATAGCTGTCAATTCGCATGAAGGAAGCAAGGTGCGTTAAGCAAATGATCGTGCGTGCGTATGGCGCAACGCATTGTCTTGACGCGCCTCGCCCTACCCGGCGTGAACTCCTGTCGGGGCCGCTCGTTTGCCTACATGACTGGAAAGGCATGCGCGCCGATGGCCACGTCGGCGGTGCGACCTCTTTTGAAAATCCTGGCGAAAGCGCGCATGCCGGACAGCGTCTTTTACCGGGCCCCGCTCACGCACCCATTCAACCTCGCGCGCTTACGCGCGCCTGCGTTCATTAGTCCGGCAGTTTCGTTCACAGCCGACATGTAAAAGGTGCTGCAGCAACCATCGTCATAGTTCTATCATGGAGACCCTCATGCAACCTGCAACACACCGCGACCAACTGATCCTGATGCTCGCTGAAGCCGCGGAAATTGAGCAATGTTTGATGTGCACTTACCTGTATGCCGCATTCTCGCTCAAGCAGGGGGTAGACGAAGACGTGACGTTGGATGAATGGAGCGCGGTAAAACGCTGGCGCGCCGAGATCATCGCCATCGCCACAGAGGAAATGCTGCATCTTGCCCTGGTCAACAATCTGCTGATCGCAATCGGTTCACAGCCGCATTTCAGACACTACAGTTTTCCCGGTTTGCCGGGCCAGTTCCCGGCCGATGTTGCGGTGGCCCTGTTGCCCTTCGATGCCGCCACCCTCGACCATTTTATTTATGTCGAACGGCCCCGCGAAGCGGTCGAAGCCGACGGCACGACCATCGACAAGCCGGTGTATTCGCGTGATATGGAGGCGACAAAGCTCGTCAGCGAGGCCAGCGGAGACTATGACACGGTCGGCGCGCTGTACCAGGCCATCACCGACAGCCTCGCGCCCCTCGCGGCCAGCCTTGATGACGCGGGCTTGTTGGTCGGTGGCCGGGCGGCGCAGCTGACCGAGGAGGATGTATTCCTGCCCGGCCTTTTCTCCATCGCGACCGTGGCCGAGGCGACCAAAGCTCTAAACCTGATCGTCGAGCAGGGCGAAGGATCGCGCGCATGCCACGAGACGTCCCACTACGCCCGCTTTCGCGCTATCCGTCAACAGTGGCACGCCCTGTCGCAGGAGCGGTCCGCCTTCCAGCCCTATCGCGAGGTGGCGCGCAACCCGGTCATGCGCGCGCCAATCAAGAAGGATGAGCACATTCAGATTGTCAGCGAGCCAGCACTGTCGCTGCTCGACATGGGCAACAGCAGTTATTTTATGATGCTGCGGCTGCTCGCCTTGATGAGCGACACCGCCAATTGCCTGCTGCCGCGCAATGTCGTCATGGCGCAGGCGATGACGCTCATGCACGCGCTGGCGGACATCGGTGTCGCGCTCACTAGCTTGCCCGCCAACCCCACGCATCCGGGAGTACGAGCCGGTCTGACATTCAGCTTGTCACGCACTGCGTTCGGCTACGGGGCACCACTGTCCGCAGCCTTGCTCATCTCTGAGCGCATGAAGCTGCTGGCCACGCACGCAGAGGCGAACTTCGCCGCGCTGCCCGCGCTGGCCGCGTTCGCCAGCAAGTTGCGCGACGCGGCCTGCGCCTGGGACGCCGCCGATGATGTCCACAACGCCCCGGCTGGGGCGCCCTTTCTGGCCGCACCGACAGCGCCCACCTATGACGCGGACGTCGAGATCGCGCGCGGCGACGTCGGCACCATTTATTTCAATGCCAAACGCTGTGTCCATTCCCGCCATTGCGTGCTGGAAGAACCCGACGTCTTCGCGGCAAATCGTGAAGGCGAATGGATTTTCCCGGACCAGGCAACGGCCGAACGGCTCAATCGTGTCGCGCATAATTGTGTGTCTGGCGCAATCCGCTTCGCGCGCCGCGACGGCGGAGAAAACGAGCTTGCGCCGCTGGTCAACCTGATCCACATGCGCGAGAACGGACCGCTTGCACTCAATGCTGCCGTGGCACTGGTGGACGCCGCCAGTAAGGTCGACGAAGAACTGCGCGCCACCTTGTGCCGCTGCGGACAATCGAAAAACAAGCCGTTCTGCGATCAATCGCACATCGCCGCAGAGTTCGACGCGTCTGGTGAAGCGCCAACCAGGCCGTCGCAGGTAATGGAGCATCGCGCCGGCCCAATGGTGGTCACGCCACTAAGCAATGGTCCGCTCGATATACGCGGCGCCGCAGAAGTGATCACGGGCACCGGGCGCACCATTGACCGCACCATGGCAGTCAGATTATGCCGTTGTGGACAGTCGAACGATAAACCATTCTGCGACGGCAGCCATCGGGCAGTGTCCTTCATTGCCGATGGGCGGGGTGCCTGACCTCGAAATTCATTGGCAAACTACGCGTGGCCTGCTGTGATGCAGGCAAATAAAGCTTGGTCTTGGACCACTTTCATTGACAGCGAATTTCAACCATCCGGCTATCGTGTAGGCGCTGGCCCCGCGCGGCTACGAACGTCCGATTTGGGTCGGAAGCGGCCTGTCGACGTAGGGGTAATTTCACTTCCAGTTAGCGCGAGCACGTCGCCGTCGAATGCAAGCCTGCGCCTTGGATTGCGAGCATATTTGCAGATAGCGTTAGCCGAGTCGTCGGTCATTTGCACTTAATCTGAGCCGGAAAACGCGTCGAATGCGAGCATGGCCCGTTTCAAACGCGAGCAGCTACAGATAAGCGATTTCGCGGTGGCCGACAGGGGTAACCCTGACGGCCCGCAGCGCGACGTTAGATCTGATGAAATTTAGGTGTCAATGCGGCCGCGCGCACCTGCTCGATGAGGGCGCGACAGGTACACGGCGCGACGATGGACGGTTCAGGCTGTCATGCCGTCGACGATGTGCTGGAAGCGAAGGGGCTGTCGGTGGGCGTCGTGCAGTTACCGCACGCCGATGCAAGTGGCCCGATAAGGCGTCGCTCAACGCCCCCTGCCCTCTGAACGACACCTGGCACGCGCTGGGCGAGTTCGACAACCTCAACGCGGACAATAATAGGCGTCTGACCATCCGCGCCGTCAATGCGGGCATAGGCGAGGTGCCCCATTTTCCTCGGACGGCGGCGATCAGGCGGCAGTAAATTATCTGCTCCGCGCACATAAATATGATAATCTAATGGCACGATTGTTGGTTGAGAGCAGGCTCAGCCTCGACGATGCCCCGGGCCCGCAACCGCGAGGCCGCTTACTGGATGTACACCAGTAATGCCAGATTCAGCGGACTCCCGCCTGGGTTGTCGCGTACGCCGGAGCGGCGCCGCGGAATCTGTGAACTGTGCGTGGGAGGTTGAAGCACTTCCTGCAGCTTGCTGAGAGTAAGCCAGATCCAATTGCTGTGATAATAAAAAGGAGTTGCTATGGTTACCAGAGGTTTCACCCGCAGCCGTCCTGCCAGCGCGCAGTCCGACCGGATTCCACCAGGTCAGCATCTCGTGGAAAATTTCCCTGTTCTGACGGCCGGTCCCACGCCCAGCGTGAACACCAAGGACTGGACATTCACCGTCAAGATCGGTACGAAGCCCGTCAAAGTGTGGAACTGGGTCGAGTTCAACGCGCTTCCGAAGACCCGGATGACCGCGGATATCCATTGCGTCACCTCCTGGACCAAGCTCGACACCGAGTGGGAGGGTGTGCTGGTCGAAGATATTCTGACAGCCGCAGGGCTTGAAAAACCTACCGATTTCGTGTCGGCGCATTGCTACGACAAATATTCGACAAACGTCCCACTTGCGGATTTGCTGTCCCGAAAAGCCATGGTCGCGATGAACTTTGCGGGCAAGCCACTGACAAGCGATCATGGCGGCCCCGCGCGACTTCTGGTTCCGCATCTGTACTTCTGGAAATCTGCCAAATGGGTGAATACCTTGCAATTCACGACCAGTGACGAGCCGGGTTTTTGGGAGCGGCACGGTTATCATATCTACGGTGATCCGTGGCGCGAACAACGGCACTCCAATGACTGAGAACGGTGCGCCCACCGAGTGGCAATCGTGCGTGATCGACGCCATCGTCCGGCAAACCCCTGGCATCAAGAGCTTTTTCCTCAGGTTAAGCAAACCCTTCGTGCACATTGCAGGCCAGCACGTGGATGTCCGACTGACCGCGCCTGATGGTTACAGTACGATGCGCAGCTACTCGATCGCATCAGCGTCCATTGCGTCCCCGACCATCGAGCTTGCTATCGAGCGCCTGCCAGATGGCGAAGTTTCGGCATTTTTCCACGATGTCGCGTCGATCGGCGACGAAATCGAGCTTCGTGGTCCGCTTGGTGGCCATTTCCTGTGGCCTGAACCTGCCACAGGCGCCTTGTTGCTGATTGCGGCAGGCTCGGGCCTTGTGCCGTTGATGGCCATGATCCGGCAGCGCGCCGTACTGGCCCAAAAGGTGCCGGTCGCGCTGATGCTGTCCGCACGCACCGCTGAGGACGTTCTTTTCTCAGAGGAGCTTCATACCATCGAAAAGAATGATCCGGCATTTGTGTTCGCGCTGGCCATTACACGGGCAATGCCCATCCGCGCATCGGACTTTGGGCGACGCATCGATGGCGCAATGATACGGGAAGTTATCACCCGGCTTCACCGAACGCCCACGCAAGTATTCGTTTGCGGGTCCAACGGGTTTGTCAATATCGCGACCGATGGCGCGCTGCAGGCCGGTCTGGAAGCGGCCATGATTAAAACCGAGCGCTACGGTGGCTAGTACGCCATCCATTGCACGCCGATCTGATCATCGACGTGCACCCAGTAATTACTTTTGGAGAAGCACATGAGTCGTTTTGCCGCACCTGTCTTTATTGCCGCCGGCCTCAGAACCCCGTTCGGCCGCGGTGGCGGCGCTCTGGCCAATTACGATGCCGTCTCGCTGTCCGTGCCCGTCGTCAAAGCCATGGCGGCACAGGCAGAGCCGGACCTCCTGGTGTGGGGAACCGTGATGCCGAATCCAGGCTGGAGCAACATTGCACGCGAAATCTGGCTTGACGCCGAACTGAACCCGAATGTCCCCGCATTTTCTCTCGTGCTCGCATGCTCTACCAGCATGACAGCGGCCTTCGCCGCAGCAGGGATGCTGGGCGCAGGAACTGACCTCACCATGGTCGGCGGCTCTGAAGTGATGAGCCGCCCTTCCATCGCACTGACGGCCGATGCCTCCAAGCGGCTCATCGACCTCTTTGCGCGGGATGCCACGGCGGCGCTGGCCGCCCTGCAGTCACTGACCCCACGCGACTACGTGCTTCCCGCAAAGGGTTATGCCAACCGCATCACGGGCAGGACGATGGGTGACCATATGGAGGAGACTGCAAAGGCCTGGCGCGTCTCGCGCCGGGCGCAGGATGACTGGGCGCTCAAGAGCCATCAGCGGGCAGTCGCTGGCTGGGAACGTGGTTTCTTTGACGATCTCGTGATATCCCTGCCAGAGCTGCCGCGCGATGCGAATCCACGCGCCGATACATCGCCCGAACGGCTGGCCTCTCTCAAACCCGCCTTCGATCGCGAGAGTGGGCATGGATCTCTCACTGCCGGCAACAGCTCACCAATTACCGACGGAGCTGCCGGGTGTTGGGTCGCCACCAAGGCTGGTGTGGAAAGACTTCCGGCGGGAACCCCGTACGCGCAGCTTGTCGACTACGAGGTGGCCGCCGTCGATCTCCACACTGAAGGCTTGCTGATGGCGCCTTCCTATGGCATTCCGCGCCTGCTCGCGCGGCATCAACTCAATTTCTCCGACATCGCGCTCTGGGAAATCCACGAAGCCTTTGCAGCGCAGGTGCTGGCGAACGTCGCGGCCATTACCGATCCGGTCTGGGTACAAGAAAAAACGGGTGTCCAGGCCGCGCTGGGTGACTTCGATTGGGATCGCGTCAACCCGAATGGCGGCTCGGTAGCCATTGGTCATCCATTCGGGGCAACGGGCGCGCGCGATCTCAGCCAGGCGGTGAAACAGTTGTGGGCCATGCCGTCCGGATCCAGGGGCATCGTCAGCATCTGTGCCGACGGCGGTCAGGGCACGGTGGCACTGCTCCAACGTCCCTGATCCGGCGCAGCGACATGAAAGTCAGTGCTTTCCATGAAACCGGCGCGCTTGAGGGCTTTCCTAGCGCAGGTGAGCCGACGCCCGCAACAAGCGAGCTGCAGGTCAGCGTTCGAGCAGCTGGCAGCAATGAAACCGACCGGTATCCGGGGAGCGCCACGGCGCCCCGCCCCGATGGCGGCAACGTCGCCGAAGCAGCGGTTGCGATAGTGAAGGCTGGCTTTGGAGGCGGCTGCCATTGGTGCACCGAAGGGGTATTCCAGGTGCTGCGCGGCGTCGCCCAGGTCGCCCAGGGCTTCGTCAAATCAGACGCACCAGCCGACACCTGGTCTGAGGGAGTGATCGTGACGTTTGATCCATCCGTCATCAGCTTGGCGACGCTTTCAGAGGTGCATCTCAGAACCCATTCCGCCACCAGATTTCGTTCGCCTCGCAGCAAGTACCGCAGCGCGATTTATATCTTCGAAGACAGCCAGCGGACCGAGGCCGAACTGGCGATCACCCGCTTCGCCGAGGAGTCTGGCAAGACGGTGCATACCCAAGTCCTTCCGTTTGCCAGTTTCACGGCGTCGGAAGACCGCTACCAGAACTATTACCGGACCGACCCGGGCAGACCATTTTGCCGCCGCTACATCGATCCCAAGCTCGACTACATCCGCAAGCACTTCACATCGCTGGCGCTGCCTGAAGCAACCTTATCCGCCAGTCAGGCTATCCATGCTGACGACGGCTCTTAGTTCCACGGCGTATCTGTGATCGGTCCTGATCGATGCGTAATGATGTTTGACGAAAACGCTGCACGGTGGTCCGCGCATGCAGCGCTTCCAGCGGTATCACCCTCAGCGGTATCACGCTAACGGTGTTGTTCGTATTGCTTCGTTGTTTAATTGCTGCCGTTGGCAGCACCCACCCCCACGGTGCCCGATGCTGGATGATCTGACCTCGACCTCCGAGAGCCGCCGCGCCCAGGCGTTTCCTACCTTCAACGAGCGCGAGATCGGTCGCCTGCGCCGGTTCGGCGTAGTCCGACGCTGGGCTGACGGCGAGTGCCTGTTCAAGGCGGGTGTCGAACCCCCCGGCATGATCGTCGTACTTTCGGGTATTGCGAAGGTAACGCGGCGCGACGGCCTCGGCGGTCACGTGCGCGTATACGATCAGATCGCTGGCCAGTTCCTTGGCGAGGTCGGCCAACTCACGGGCAGGCCGGCGTTCGTCGACGGCCACGCCGACGGCGCGCTCGAAGCACTGCTCATCGCGCCGGCGAGCTTGCGCTCCCTCGTGGTTACGGAAGCCGGGCTCGGTGAGAAAATCATGCGCGCCCTGATTCTGCGCAGGGTGATCCTGATCGAAGAGGGAATCGGTGCCGTCATCGTCGGGATGCGTGACGCCTCGGACACCATGCGTCTGGCCGGTTTCCTGACACGCAATGCTCATCCATTCCGCATCGTTGAACCGGGCACCCAGGATTCAGCCTGTGCGCTGATTCACTTCTACACCTCCAGCGCGAACGATCTGCCACTGGTGCTGTGTCCAAGCGGAGCGGTGCTGAAAAACCCTGACGAGCGCGCGCTGGCACACGGGCTGTGCATGGTGGATCCGGCGCGGATCGTTGGGCGCAGCTTCGACGTCGCCGTGGTTGGTGCAGGTCCTGCCGGGCTCGCCGCGGCCGTCTACGCTGCCTCCGAGGGGCTGTCCGTTGTCGTGCTCGACACGCGCGCGTTCGGCGGCCAGGCGGGCGCCTCGGCCAGGATTGAGAATCTGCTTGGTTTTCCGACTGGTATCACTGGGCAGGCGCTGTCGGGCCGTGCCTTCGTCCAGGCGCAAAAGTTTGGCGCTGAAATAGCCATCCCGATGACCGTCTCGCGCCTCGATTGCTCGGCGATGGACGACGGCCACCTGCGCCTCGAACTCGGCGACGCAGGCGCGCTCAAGGCGAAAACCGTGGTGCTGGCCTCGGGTGCACGCTATCGTAGCCTGCAAGTCGAAGACCGAAACCGCTTTGACGGCCGTGGCGTGTCGTACTGGGCCACACCGCTGGAGGCAACTCAGGTCAACGATGAAGAAGTACTGCTGGTCGGTGGCGGCAATTCGGCAGGACAGGCCGCGGTCTTCCTCGCCGAGCACGCCAAGCGGGTGCGTATGCTCGTGCGCAGGCCGCTGCGCGAAACCATGTCGCAATACCTGGTGGAGCGCATCGCCGGCGCGCCGGCCATTGAGGTCATCGAGCAAGCCCAGGTCATCAGCCTTGCAGGTGAATACGCGCTTGAGCAAGTCCGCTGGAAGACGCCTGATGGCGATTTTGAAGAGCCCATCCGTTTTCTGTTCCTGTTCATCGGAGCCGAACCGGCAACCGGGTGGCTTTCCGGCTGCGACATCGCGCTTGAAAGAGGATTCGTGATGACCGGCCTATCCCTACCCAGGGAACTTCTCGCCGGCAGCAAGTACTGGCGCACACGCTCGCCCGCGCCCCATGAGACCAGCGTACCGGGCGTGTTTGCGATCGGCGATGTGCGCGCTGGCTCCGTCAAGCGGGTTGGTGCAGCGATCGGTGAAGGCGCGGCAGTAGTGGCGCAAATCCATGCGCATCTGGCGGCAGATTGAGGCCGGGCCGGATTGCTGCAGGACCATGAGGAAGCGCGGCTCGCACGGCGGGGTGAGGCTGTTCGACCTGCAGCACGACTGCCGGGAGGGCCGCGCTTGTTCATTTGCAACGACGATCCGCGCAGTGGTGCATGATCATGATCGATTTACGGAAAGGACTTCTTCCATGGACAAGCCGTATGCAGCGATCGATTGCGCCGATCATGACCGATTTCTGGCGTCCGCCACGCTGCGCCAGCACGTCCGTCTGACGATCAATCTGGCCGATGGGGGAACCCAGACACTGAGTGGCGTCATCGAGGACGTATATACCAGCAAGGGCTGTGAATATTTGCGTTTGCGTGATGGCCCCACGATCCGCCTTGATGCCATCCGTGCGCTTGACGGCCGATTGCTGGTGGGGCAGTCGTAAGTCCCCTACGGGCCACGACTCAATCTAATTGGATAGTTGATGTTTATCCAGAATTTTTTGATACGTGCCGTCTCGAACCAGGTCGTTGAAAGCGCCCTTCCATTTCGCAGCAGTGTCGTCGGAAATTGCTAACGAACCAGCTACATATATATCGATCGCACCCAGCTTAGGTCCAGCGCGAACACTGGACCTATCCAGCCCGGCGCGGTCCATGGTCACCATCGCGACGTGGACGCCGGTCAACCATGCGTCAATTCTGCCCAGTATCAGCTTGCGCACAATCGACACGTCTTCAGAGGACACTTCAAGCGACCCGAACTCAAGCCGTCTTGCGGCGTGCTCTGCTGCACCTTGTCTGAGTACGCCAATACGTAGCGCTTTCGATATTTCGATGGTCGAGATATCCAGCTTGCTGTCCGCTTTCACCAGCAAGACCAGCGGTTCCACCTTGATTTTCACTATCCATCGCAGTAATTTCTCTCTTTCCGGGGTCCTGGCGATGGCAATAATCAGGGCATTCTTTCCTGTGGTCGAAGTGGCTATCGCACGTGCGATGGGCATCACTTCGATCTTCTTGCGCACATCAAGTCGTGCCGACAGCTCTGTTGCTATATCCACGGCAAACCCGGCAGCTTCCCCGCCATGCGAATAGGAAAACGGCGCCATTTCTGCGGCGAGTAACCTTTCGTTGGCGCGAGCGGCATGCGCCATCAAGCCAATGCAAAGGGCAGACCCCATTATTGTCAAGCGCTTCAACATCATCTGCCGCGCCCGAAAAATGCCAGGGTACCGGTACTTGGAAGACGGTTTTTCCGCCGTGGGCTGAACATGGATATTCCCTTGGGAATGGTTGAGAATCAGGCAAACGATGCAGCCACGGCGAGTCCGATCCAATATAGCTCAAATACATGCTTCAGTCATTTAGTTTTGATCAGCGTCCTGGCATTTGCCTCGCGCCGTGCGCTCGCCGCCAGCGGGCAATCGGTCGAGTCTCTGCCGTGCAGGCCAGGCGGACCCGCGGCGGCCACATGGACCCCGGCGCGATAACGCCGCAAGCAGCCCGCTGCCGACCCCACGGCAAGAAATATATATGCCTCAATCATGTTGTTAGTATATATTTAGCCATCTATCAAGGCGCAAACATGACAACAACAGGAAAAAAAAGCGGCGTCGGTGCGTTGACCTTGGGGGCGATAGGCGTGGTTTATGGTGATATCGGAACCAGTCCGTTATATACCATGAAGGAGGTTTTTGCACCCGCCCATGGCATTGCTGTGTCACCAGAAAACGTGATTGGTGTTGTGTCGCTGATTTTGTGGTGTCTCATCGTCGTGATTTCGCTGAAATACGTCACGTTGGTGTTGCGGGCAGATAATCGTGGCCAAGGGGGGATCATGGCCTTGACGGCCCTGGCGTTGAAGTCGATGACCAGACACTCGCGTTTTTACCACCCCGTCATGCTCCTCGGTATGATTGGCGCAGGTCTCTTCTTCGGGGATGGTGTGATTACGCCGGCCATTACAGTGCTGTCCTCCATCGAGGGC
>CALRYE020000037.1:0-41714 GCA_943372275.1 Janthinobacterium lividum | reverse complement strand
GCACGACCGTGCTTTTTCTTGTGGCTGGTTCCCGGTCAGCGCACCGACGCCGCATGTCGCTCGGCCTTGGCCAGAATGCGCAGCACGTTGCCGCTCCACATTTTGGCCAGGTCGGCGTCGGAGAACCCCGCCTGCTTCAGGCGCGCGGTAATCTTCGGCAGGCCGCTGACGTTCTCGATGCCCTCGATGGCGCCGCCGCCGTCGAAGTCGGCGCCGAAGCACACGTGGTCGACGCCGGCCACCGCGATGGTGTGCAGCAGCGCGGCCATGTACTGCTCGAACGTGGTCTTCCACATCGGCGCGCTGGCGTTCATGGCGTTCCAGCGCGCACTGAGGGCGCTTTGCTGGGCCGGGGTCATGCTGTCCATCTGCTCGGTCTGGTCGAACAGGGCGCTGCGCTCGTCGCCCATCTGCAGTTCGCTCAGATAGATGGTGGAAAAGCACAGCGCGCCGCCGGCCGCGGCCAGCTTGCGCAGGCGCGCGTCGTCCAGGTTGCGCGGATGGTCGAACATGGCGCGCGGACCCGAATGCGACAGGATCAGCGGCGTGGCCGACAGCGCCAGCATCTGGTCGAACGCGGCGTCGGAGGCGTGGCTGGCGTCGATCACCATGCCGAGCCGGTTCATTTCTTTGACCCAGTCGCGCCCGAGGGGACTCAGGCCGTTCCAGTGCGGCTTGTCGGTGGCCGAATCGGCCAACTGGTTGCGCGCCGAATGCACCGGCCCGGCCAGGCGCACGCCCTGCTGCTGGAACAGCGCCAGGTTGGCCAGGTTCTCGCCCACCGGGTAGCTGTTCTCCATGCTCTTGTAGGCCACCAGCTTGCCGGCGGCCGTCAGGGCGGCGGCGTCCACGCTGCTGCGCGCCGCGCCGATGCGCGCGCCGAAGCGCTCGACGGTCGAGTCGATCAGCTTTGAGCGCGCCAGTGCGAAGCTCAGTGCGCCGGCGTAGCCTTCGCTGGTCAGCGGCCCTTGCGGCGTGAAGATGGCGAAGAAGCCGCCATCGAGGTTGCCGTCTTCCATGCGCGGCAAGTCCACCTGCACCAGGTCGGTGGCCGCATCGTGGCGCTCGCCGATGCTCCAGCCGGGGCGACCGAAGTGCACGGGCGTGTCCAGATGGGTGTCGAGCGTGAGCAGGCGCGCGTGTGTGGGGTCCGCTGCGATGGGTGCATTCGGCGCGGTCGACGTGGCGCAGGCGGACAGGGTCAGTACCGCGAGCGCGGTGGCAAGGCGTAAGGTCTGGGTCATGGCCCCACCTTAGCACGCTTGACGGGCGTGAACAGCAGGTCGCCATAGTCCCAGCTGAAGTCGGCCACCGGCGAGACCGGCTTCATGGTGATGCGTTCGACCTTGCCGTCCGGGTCGAGGGCGAACGTCACGTAAGCAGGTTCGATGCTGGGGTCGTCCAGTTTGGTGACGAACGTATTGTGGCGCCAGTGGGTCAGGGTGCCGGTCATGCGCGGGGTCGAGGTGAAGTTGACGGTCAGGTCGGCGCCCCGTTCGGCCAGTTCCAGCGCGCCGTACCATGGGTCGGCGTAGGTGCCGGCGAGCGCGCTGTTGGCGACCGGCGCCAGCGCCGCGTTGCCCGCAGCCGGCATGGCGGCATTGGCCGCATTGGCCGCATTGGCCGCCGCCGCGCTCTTGATCAGCGCCAGTGCCTCCGCCATCTGGCTGTCGCTGCGGGCGCGGAACACGGCCGGCCAGTCGGCGCGCGGCAGGCCCAGATAGTGGTCCAGCAGTTCATTCATCAGGCCGCGCACGATGCCGCCGTCTTCGCTGTTGATGGTGATGGCAAAACCGACCTGCTGGTCGGGCAGCATCACCACCGCGGTTTTGAAGCCCAGCACCGCGCCGCCGTGCCAGATCAGGCGCGCGCCGCGGTAGTCCGTCACGTCCCAGCCCAGGCCGTAGCTGGAGCTGACCGGCTGGGCCAGCTTGAGCGCGGGCGGCATGGCGTCGATTGGCATCAGCATGGTGGGCGTCCACATCTGCGCGTGCGCCTCCTTGCTGAACACCTTCACGCCGGCGGGCGTGGTGCCGCTGCCCAGCTGCACCTGCAGCCACTTGGCCAGGTCGTTGGCGCTGCTGGCCACGCCGCCGGCCGGTGCGGCGTTGCGGCCAAGGTCATTGCGCTCGTCGAGCAGCTCCTGCTTGCCGGCGCCGCGCAGGCCGCCGTCCATGCGCGCATGCGGGTAAGCCCGGTTGGCGGTGGCGAAGTTACGCAGGTTGTCGGTGGTCGAGCGGCTCATGCCGGCCGGTTTGAGCACGCGGTCGAGCACGAATTCCTCCCAGCGCTGGCCGCTGACCGCTTCGATCAGCTGCCCGGCCACCACGTACATCACGTTGGAATAGGCGAAGGTGCTGCGAAAGCTGGTGGCCGGCTTCAGATAGCGCACGCGGCGCACGGTTTCGGCGCGCGACAGGCTGCTGCGCGGCACGAACAGCAGGTCGCCGGCGCCGTCGCCCAGGCCGCTGCGGTGCACCAGCAGGTCGCGGATGGTCATCTCGCGCGTCACCCACGGGTCGTACATCTGAAAGCCGGGCAGGTGGTCGATGACCTTGTCGTCCCAGCCGATCTTGCCGGCGTCGACCAGCACCGCCAGCGCGGCGGTGGTGATGGCCTTGCCGGTCGAGCCGGTGGGGAAGATGGTGTCGGCGTCGACCCGCGCCGCGGCGCCGATCTTGCGCACCCCGTAGCCTTGCGCCAGCGTCACGGCGCCCTTTTCGACGATGGCGATCGCCATGCCGGGCACGCCGGTCGACTGGCGCAGCGCTTCGACGCGCGCATCGAAACCGGCCGGCGGCGCGGCCCATGACGGCGCGGCGGCGGTAAGCAACGCGCCGGACAGCACGCACGACAGCAGGGTAATTTTTTTCATGACGGCTCCGGTTTCGACAGGACACTGCGGCTCAGACGATACACGCCGATCGTCAGGAGCGGCAATACATAAATCAGGATCAGCGCATAGGCGAGCGCCCGATAGCCGTTGGCGATCAGGGCGACGAGGCCGAAGTGCTGGGCGACGAACATACAAATAATCAGCAGCACCGCCGCGACCAGCGCGCGCTTGCGCGGCCCGGGCTCGCTGCCGTGGCGGCGGCGCCAGATCTGCGCCAGCCGCTCGTTGATGGCATGGACCGCACCGGTGCCGCTTTCCAGCAGCGCGGCGAAGATCATGGCCTGAAACAGCAGGTGAAACAACGGATAGTCCATCTGCTGAAGCAGGTATTCGGACGGCAGCGCCACCGCACCGATCGCCGGATAAAACGCCACCATGCAGACGAAGAACAGGATGGCCGGCGCCATGGCCAGCGGGCCGGCGATCAGGCCGGCCACCACCGCGTCGCGCGTGGAGGTCAGGTGGCGCAGCACCGGCAGCACGATGACCGCGCCGATGATGTTGTAGCCGGCATAGGTGACCCCGCCGCGCACCCAGTCGTGCGGCGGCAGGGCGGCGGCAAAACCGTCGGCGATGCGCGCGCCGAAGCGGGTCAGGGCCAGCACCAGGAACAGCGCGTACACGCCGTACAGCAGGAACGACACATACTTGAACAGCTGTTCCACCGAGGCGTTGCCGAACGCGGCGAAGGCGGCGATGCCGACCGCCAGCGCGATGGTGCCGGCCAGCGGCGGCAGGCCCAGCACCGCTTCGCCGATGGCGCCGGCCGAGGCGCCGAACACGGCCAAAATCAGCACCACGAACAGCACATAGGCCAGCTCGAAGGCGATCCAGCCGGGGCCCAGCAAGCCTTGAAAGAAGGTGCGGTAGTCGTAGGCGCCGAAGCGCTGCGCCAGGCCGAAGGTGATGGCGGCGACCACGCTCCACAGCAGCATGGCCAGCACCATGGCGGCCAGGCCGCCCCAGGCGCCGGCCGGCAGGAAGAACTCGGCCAGCTCGCGCCCGGTGGCATAGCCGCCGCCGATGATCACGGCCTTGAACGCGAAGCCGGGCAGCAGAAAGCGCTGGAACCAGGTCGGCGCGGCCGTCGTGGCGGCAGTCGTCGCGGAACCCGCAACTGCGGCGCCGCTCATGCCGCGCAGGCGTCGAGCAGCAGTTCGAAGGCGGCGCCGCCCCGGATCGGGTCGGCCACCGGCAGCCCGGTGCGCCGCGCGATCGCCTCGATGGCCACCTGCGCCGCCTCGGGCGACAGGTGCGCCGTATTGAGCGCCACGCCCACGCAGCGGATGGCCGGGTTGGTCACGCGTCCGAGCGCGGTGGTCTGCTCGATCACCGCTTCGATCGACGGCAGCGCGTGGCCGGGGAAGCCCAGCATGTGCTGGCGGCTGGGATCGTGGCAGACCACGAACATGTCGGGCTGGCTGCCGTGCAGCAGGCCCAGCGACACGCCCGCGTAGGCCGGGTGGAACAGCGAACCCTGACCTTCGATGACGTCCAGGTGGCCGGGCGCGGCGGCGGGGCTGAGCTGCTCGGCGGCGCCGGCGATGAAGTCGGCCACCACCGCGTCGATCGGCATGCCGGCGCCGCCGATCATGATGCCGGTCTGGCCGGAGGCCCGGAAATCGACATCCATGCCGCGTTTACGCAGGCCGCTGGAAATGGCCAGCGCCGCGTATTTTTTGCCCAGCGCGCAATCGGTGCCGACGGTGAGCAGGCGCCGTCCGGAACGCGGCACGCCGCTGCCGACCGGGATATTCGGCGGCGGCGTGCGCACGTCGATCAAGCGGCGTCCGCAGCGCTCGGCCACCTCGCGCAGCGGCTGCACTTCGGCCAGCGGCACGTGCATGCCGGAGACGATATCCAGCCCGCCTTCGAGCGCTTCGACCAGGGTCGACACCCAGGCCAGCGGAATCGCGCCGCCGGGAGCGGCCACGCCGATCACCAGCGCGTCGGCGCCGAGTGCTTTTGCCTGATCGATGGTCAGGCGCGGCAGGCCGGTGCTGACGGTGGCCGCGGGCAGGGCCAGCTCGCCGACGCAGCGCTCGCCGGCCCAGTCGCGCAGGCCGAAGGCGGTCTTGGCGTAGCCCGGTTCGACGGTGTCGGCCAAAAACAGCAGGTAGTTACCCAGCGGGGCGGCAGGGGAGGTGGATGGCGTGGCCGGAGTGGCGGGCAAGCTGCCGGCCATTGTGTGGGTCAGCGAATGGGTCAGATTGGACACGGGATCAATACTCCTTCGTCAGGGTAAAGCCGATGGTGCGCGGGCTGATCACGCCGGCCAGCATGGCGCCGCCGGGAGCGACGTTGGCGCCGTTGGCCATCACCGGCGCGGTGGAGGTAGTGCCTTTGCTGTCGCCGACGTTCTTGGCGTAGGCTTCCAGGGTCCAGCTGCCCAGTTCCACGCCGGCGTGCACGTCGATCACGTTGTAGGCGTCGATCTGGCGCTGGCGGCCGTTGAGGGTGCGGTAGTCCGGATCGAACGCGCCCCACTGGCGCGCCAGGTGGCGGCCCGCGATGCCGGCGTAGGCCGGGGTGGTGTCGTTCAGGGTGAAGCGGTAGTCGGCCGTGGCGCCGACGGTGAACTTGGGCGAGAACGGCAGCTTGTCGCCCTTGACGCCGCCCACCAGTTCGCTGGTGCTGCCGTCCAGGCGGGCGTTGTTGTACGCCAGATTGGCGGCCACGCGCCAGGCGCGGTTGGGGCGCCAGGTCAGGGCCGCTTCCACGCCGTCGCTGATCGCCCCCACGCCGTTGGTGTTGACGCCGTAGCCGTTCACCTGTGCCAGCAGCTGGATGTCGCTCCACTTGATGTGGTAGGCCGCCACGTCGACCGAGAACACGCCGTCGGCGCTGAGGGCCTTGTAACCGAGCTCGTAGCTTTTCACCGAGTCGGACTTGTAGTCGGCCGGGGTGCCGGCCGGGGCGTCCGGCGGCAGGATGTTGGGGCCGCCCGGACGGTAGCCTTTGGCCATGCGCGCATACACCGAGGTGCGCGCGTCGAACTTGATCTTGGGCGCGATCGCATAGGTGAACACGTGCTCGGACGAGGCGGCGCTGACATCGCTCTCGCCCCCGGCCAGCGCGCCGTCGGTGACCTGGCGCGCGGTCTGCTTGTTGCGCCCGTATCGCAGGCCCAGGTCGATGTCGAAGCGCTCGCTCAGGTGCGCGGTGGTGTTGGCGAAGACCGCGCTTTCGCGGTAGGTCGACGGCAGCGCCACTTCGGCCAGCTTGGGCAGGGTGGTGATCAGGGTCAGCGTGCCCGGCACCACGGCGCCGTAGCGCTGGCGGATGTCGCCTTCTTCGTCGGTGAAGTAGGCGCCCACCAGCCAGTCGAACCTGCCGCCGCCGTTGGAGGCCAGGCGCACTTCCTGGGTCAGCTTTTCAAGATCGGTGTTCTGCGCCAGATACAGCTCGTTGGGCGTGCCGAACGCGCCTTCCACCAGGGGGCTGAGGTTGTAGCTGTTGTCGTCGCGGAAGGTCTGCTTCTGGGTGCTGTAGCTGGTCGAGGAGGTCAGCGTGCCTACGCCCAGCGTCCAGTTGACGGTGGCGTTGTAGACCTGGTACTTGACCACGTGCGACTGCGGCACATACTGCGACAGGGTGGCGCGGCCGAACCTGGGCGCCAGCGTGTCGGTGTCGCTCTCGACGACGGTGGAGGCATCGGTGTCGATATTTTGCGTCAGGGCCGACAGGCGCACCGAAAAATCTTTCGACGGGGTGTACAGCAGCGAGGCGCGCGCGCCGTAGGTACGGGCGCCGTTGATGTTGTCGTCGACGTCCGAGCCCTCGGTGCCGATCGAGTCGATGAAGCCGCCGTCCTTGCGGTAGGACCCGGAGACCCGGAACGCCAGCGTGTCGCTGATGGGCGCGTTGACCATCAGGTTGGTCTTGTGCGACAGGTCGCCGCCGCGCGTGCGCGACACGCCCACGCGGGCGCGCACAGCCAGCTTCTCGGTGTCGGGCAGGTTGGTGACGAACTTGAGCAGGCCGCCCAGCGAGCTGGCGCCGTACAGCGCCCCTTGCGGGCCGCGCAGCACCTCGATGCGGCTCATGTCGAAGGTGTCGAAGTCGCCGGCCAGCGCGGCGCCGTTGACCAGGCCGCTGCTGGAGCCGAACGGGGTTTCATCCATGTACACCGCCACGGTGGAGGCCACGCCACCGGTGTCCAGCCCGCGCATCACCAGCCGGCCTTCGCCCGGCGTGCTTTGCACCAGCTGCAGGCTGGGCACCAGTTTCAGGTAGTCGGAGAATGTGGCCGCCTGCTGCTTATCGAGCGTGTCGCCGCCGATCACCGAAACCGACTGGGCCACGTCGATGGTGGTCTGGGCGCGCTTCTGGGCCGTGACGATGACTTGCTGGACGGGGTCGGCAAGGGGCGCCGCGGCGGCGGCAGGGACGGAGACGGGCGCGGGGACGTCGGCCTGCGCGGCGAAAGCGGACGAGACGGCAAGTGCCGACCAGGTGAGCAACAAGGTACTGGACATCGTGGACATGACAGACTCCGTAAGAAGACGCGTGAGGTGCAGGCGGGTTTCAGCTAAATAAGGTAAATAATTCTCTGATCAGGACATATTAGTCTTAATCAGAGAATTGCCACGTGTTTTTTCTTCCGCATAGCGATTGTTGTCGACCAGCTCGGTGCGCCCGTTCAGCGCCCACAGCAGCAGCGCGGCCAGCGTCGCCAGCAATGCCAGCAGCGCGAAGAAGGCCGGCGGGGCCATGCGGCTCCACAGGCTGCCGACCAGACCCGCGCACAGGCTGCCGCTGAAGGTGATCAGGAACCAGGCGCCCACGGTGGTGGCGCCCATCTGCGGCGGCGCCAGCCGGGCGAACAGGCCCAGGCCCGTGGGCAAAATGAACAGCTCGCCGAAGGTGAACAGCACGAAGAACAGGGCCAGCCACAGCCAGCCGCTGCGCTGGCCATCGGCCTGCCAGGTAAGGGCGGCCAGCATCAGGTAGGCCAGCGCCACGATCAGCGCGCCGGTGGCCATGCGGCGCGCGGCCGGCTGGGCATGCCCGGCGGCGGCGCGGCGGCCCCACCAGGCCAGCAGGGGCGGGGTCATCAGCATGACGAACAGCGGGTTGAGCGACTGGAACCAGGTCATGGGAATGAGCAGTTCGCCGGCCTGGCGGTCCAGGCCCGTGTCGGCCCACAGCGCCAGGGTGTTGCCGACCTGTTCGTAGGCCGAGCGGAACAGCGTGACGGCCACGCCGATGCCGGCGAACACCAGCAGGGTGGGGCGGTCGAAGCCGGTGCTGCGTGCGTTGCGTGCTGTGCTGGCGTTCGCGGCGCTGCGCCGGGCCGGCTCGGGCGGCAAATGGCGCTGCCCGGCCAGATAAATCAGCAGGCCGGCCAGCATGCCCACGCCGGCCAGGCCGAAGCCGTAGTGCCAGCCGTAGAATTCGCCGACCGTGCCGCAGATGACGGGCGCGAGGAAGCCGCCGATGTTGATGCCGACGTAGTAGACGTTGTAGGCCCAGCCGCGGCGCGGGTCGTCGCGGCGGTACAGGTCGCCCACCTGGCTGGGCAGGGTCGGCAGGAACAGCCCGTTGCCCAGCGCGATGGTCAGCAGCGCCAGATAAAACAGCGGTTCGAACGCCATCATGAAGTGACCCGCCGCCATGACCGAGGCGCCGATGATCACCGCGCGCTTCTTGCCCAGGTAACGGTCGGCCAGCATGCCGCCCAGGATGGGCGTGAAATAGGCGCAGGCCGTGTAGGCGCCGTAGACATACGATGCCTGGGCCTGGCCCAGCAGCAGCTGCTTGGTCATGAAGTACACCAGCAGCGAGCGCATGCCGTAGTAGGAAAACTGTTCCCACATATTGGTCAGGAACAGCACCGTCAGGCCGCGCGGGTGGCCGAACCACAGGGGCGCGGCCACGCTGCCCGCGCTGTCGATGCTGTCGACGCCGGCGCCCGGGGCCGCGCTCACGAGGCCACCCGGCGTCCGGCGCCCCATACGGCCGGGCCCGACCAGACATGGCCGCCGGTGTAGCTGACGCTGGGCGCGCGGTCGGTGGCGAGAAACGTGGGGCCGTCCAGGTCGACGATGTCGCACAGCTGGCCCAGCACGAAGCTGGGGCCCATGGCCAGACTGGAGCCGCCCATGTTACCGACCATGACGTCCAGCCCCAGGCGGCGCGCTTCGGCCGCCATCAACAAGCCTTCGGTCAGCCCCCCGCACTTGTCGAGCTTGATGTTGACGACGTCGAAGCGCCCCACGGCCGATGCCATCTCGGCCAGCGACAGCACGCTTTCGTCGGCGGCGATCGGAATGGCCGAGCGGTAGCCGTCCAGCTGCGCTTCGCTGCCGCGCGCCAGCGGCTGCTCCAGCAGTTCGACGCGCTGCTCGACGAGCGCGGCGACCAGTTCGTCCAGTTCTTCGAAGCGGAAACCCTGATTGCCGTCCACGCCCAGCCACACGTCCGGACGGGCGGCGCGGATCGCCGCTACCCGGGCGATGTCCAGTGGCAGGTCGCCGGTCAGCTTGATCTTGATAGCCTGGGCCTGCGCGTGGCTGGGTCCGCAGGCCCGTTCGGCCATCGTGGCGGGCGTTTCGGCACCCAGCGTGAAGGTGGTGCGCAGCGGGCGCGGCGCGCTTTGCCCGGCCAGCTGCCAGACCGGCACGCCGGCGCGCGCCGCTTCCAGCTCCCACAGCGCGCAGTCGACCGCGTTGCGCGCGCCGCCCGGCGGCATGACGGTGCGCAGCTCGTCGCGGGTGCAGCCGGCTTCGATGCGGGCGCGGGCGGCGGCCAGCGCGGCCAGCATGTGCGGCACGTCGTCGCCCATGTAGTACACGCCGCCCCCTTCGCCACGGCCGCTGTAGGCGCCGTCGGCCAGGGTGACCACGACCGCGTTGAACGACTCGAACAGGTAGCCGGCGATGCGGAACGGCTGCGCCAGCGCGAGCGTGTCGGTGGCGACCGTGAGGGTGAGCGCGGCCATCAGTAGTTCACCGACATGGCGACCAGGCCGAAGCGCAGCGCCACGTAGGCGACCAGCACGGTGGCGATGAACACCAGCACGCTCCACAGCGTGGCCAGCTTGCCGCGCCGTTCGCGCCAGACCAGCATCAGGTTGCGGCCACTGATGACAATGGCGGCGATGAAGATCAGCGAGCCGGCGCACTGCAGCACCCACAGGTACGGGTCGAGGATGTCGGTGGCGTATTCCAGGCTGGCGTACATGGCGGCGAAGATGCCGACCCAGCCGGCCAGCACCAGCACCACCGCCGCGCCGGCCAGCTGGGTCAGGCGGTTGCTCTGGCGCGCAGTGCCCGACAAGGGCGCGGCGACGCGGTATTTGCGGCGGGTGAACCAGCCCACCGGCATGGCCAGGAAGGTCAGCAGCAGCACGCCCAGGCTGACGCACAGCGCCGGGATGATCCAGGCCGACGATTTACCTGCCGGCACCCGGTCGAACATCATGAACGGCGACATGAAGTCCATGCTCCAGCGCACCGGCTGGCCGTCGACGACCTTGGCCGCGAGGCGGTCGTGGCCGTTGCGGTCGCGCCAGACGAACGGGGCGATCTCCACCCATTCGCGCGGGCGGCCATTGCGGCCCACCAGGTCCGGCACCACCAGTTCGCCTTTCTCGCCGACCACGATCTTGGTCTGGCCCAGCAGGCCCAGCACGGAGAAGAAGTTGGACTCCGAGCGGCGGCTGTTTTCCCAGTTGCCTTGCATCAGGCGCGCATGGGCTGCGGCGGTGGCGGCGTCCACCGCGCCATCCTTGGCCGAGGCGTTGGGGAAGTAACGGTCGGCGAAGTCGTGGAACAGGGCGGTGCGCAAGGTGCCCGAAGCGCCGTCCTTGCCGCCGCTGTTGAAGGACACGTAAAAGCCCACGCCATCGTTCATGAACAGGTGCAGCGAGGTGTGGAACGCTTCCAGGTCGCCCAGGTGGGCATTCACCTTGCGGCCGTTGATGTTGGTTTCGAAAAAGCCTAGTTCCATGCGGTTGAGCGGAGGGATCAGCGAGGACGGGTCGACCTTGTCGAGCGCGCTGTTGTGCATGCTGGAGGCGGTGGCGGGGCTGAAGATGCGCTGGCCATCGAGCTCGCCCTGCTGCAGGTGGGCCAGCATGAAGCGGCCCATGTCGATGCCGGAGGCTGACAGCGAACCGGCTGGGCCGGGTCCGATGACTTCGAAGGTGGACGCTTCGCCCGGGGTTTTATAGCCGGTGGCCATGTGCGGCAGCAGCGCGGCCGGCAGCGGCTGGCGGAAGGTGGCGCTCTTCATGCCCAGCGGCGTGAAGATGTGGCGCTCGACGTAGGTCTCGAACGGCTCGCCGGCGATGCGTTCGACCACGTAGCCGGCCAGCGCGGTGGCGTAGTTGGAATAGGCCGGGGTGGAACCGGCCTTGAAGATGCGCTTGGGCACCCAAGCGCTCAGCAACGGGCCCAGCTTGGGCACGCGCTTGGTGTCGTAGGTGATGACGTCCTTGGCGGCTTCCTCGAAGCCGGCCGTGTGCGTCATCATCTGGCGCATGGTGATGCTCTGGCCGTCTAGCGGCGGAATCTTGAAGTCGAGGTAGGTGTTGATGTCGGCGTCGAGGTTGATCTTGCCCTGCTCGACCAGCTGCATGACGGCGGTCCAGGTCACCAGCTTGGACACCGAGCCGGGACGGAACAGCGTGCGCTCGGGATCGACCGGGGTGCGCTTGGCCACATCGGCATAGCCGAACCCGCGGGCGGTGAGCACCTTGCCGTCCTTGACCACCACCACCACCGCGCCGGGGATGTCGCCCGTCTGCAAGGCGTACGGCATGTAGCCGTCGAGCCAGCTGTCGGCATCGGCTTTGTTCAGCAGGGCGGTGCCGGCTTTCAACGGAGTCGCCGGTAGCGCAGCGGCGGGCGGGGCCGCCGGGTCGGGCGTTGGGGCGGGCTTGCCCGTCGGCAGCGGCAGTGGCGTCACTGCGGGCGCCGTTTGATTGGCCGGGGGCAGGGCGGCCGCCTGGCTACCCATCCAGCATAACAGCGCCGCTAATACGATATTCCGGTAGTCCATATGGTTCCTTGTCGAGAAGGTCGATTGCTATTGACTAGGGCAGAAGCTAAAATGCGATATTGCTGGAAATGAGAAAATTCTCTAATCAGGACAATATCGACCTAATTGGAAAAGATGTCAACCGTTTTGGATTATCTTTATGGCTACTGAATCACCCACTCTCGGCGCGCTGATCCGCAGCCTGCGCAGCCGCAATGGCTGGACCCTGAAGGAAATGAGCGCCAAGTGCGGCATTCCCGTGTCGACCTTGTCCAAAGTGGAGCACGATCGCCTGACGCTCACGTACGACAAGCTGTATGAGCTGAGCCGCCGGCTGGGCATGCGCATGTCCGAGCTGTTCGCCGAGCTGAGCGACGAGGACGCGGCCCCGGTCACCGCGCGCCGCAGCCTGGGCGACCGCGAGCATGCGATCCGCGTGGAGACGCCCAATTACGATTACCAGTACCTGTGCGCGGAGCTGCGCCGCAAGCGCATGATTCCCGTGATTGCCCGCATGCGCGCCAAGACGGTCAAGCAGTTCGGCGAGTTCGTGCGCCACTCGGGCGAGGAATTCACCTATGTGCTCAAGGGGCAGGTGGTGCTGCATACCGAGTTCTACGACCCGGTGACGCTGTCGGCGGGCGAGTCGATCTATTTCGATTCCAGCATGGGCCACGCTTACCTGACCGCCGAGGGCTGCGACGAAGCCGAAGTGCTGACGGTGATGTCGAGCGCCGACGACGAGCAGATGGAGTCGCTGATCAGCTTGCATAGCGAGCACCATGGCGATGCCGATGCCGATGCCGATGCTGATGCTTAAGCCAATGGTTGTGGGTATTGGGCGAGGTGCAACGTGTACCGCAACAGCGTATTCAGAAGGGTGCCTGTCCGCACTGTGGCACTGATTGAGATCGGCAAACGGAATTAACGAGGTATTGAATGTTCACTGATTGCATATGGCATCTAGCTGCACCCGATTTTCAGATTGACGATGGCATGTTAAAAGTCATCACTAACGAAAATACGGACTTTTGGCGTATCACCCAATACGATTTCATCCATGATAACGGGCACTTCTTTGGCAAGCCCGTTGACCATGAGTTCACTGCACAAGTACACGTGCGCGCGAATTTTCATGAGTTGTACGACCAGGCGGGCTTGATGGTGAGAATTGATGAGCGTCGCTGGATTAAGGTCGGCGTCGAGTTCTCGGACGGCAAATTAATGATGAGCACAGTCCTTACGGAGGAGAAGTCCGACTGGGCCGTCATGCCTGCGCCGGCAATCATCGATGGCTTTTGGATCCGCGTGACCGTTCGCTCCGGTACCGTCAGGGCACAGTATTCGGTCGATGGCGTCGACTGGCCATTGCTGCGACTAGCCCCGTTTCCTGTCGCAAGTTCGTATCTGGTGGGCCCCATGTGCTGCACTCCGACACGTGCCGGATTAGAGGTGCAGTTCAGCGATTTTTCGGTAGAACCTGCAATGCAGAAGGATTTGCATGATCTGTCCTGATGGCTACCGCTAGGCTTGGCCGACCGGCCGATTTCGGTTAGAAGCGAAAGCAGAGGCTCGCAAATTATTTACGCACTTTTTCCGCCCTAGGGAAGCGCTGAACAATTGACGTTTTTGGTGCTTTTGGCGACGTCAAGCCCGCCAAATCATCAAGATTTAAATTCTCGGAATTTTGGTCTCAAATTGAGGCGCATTTTGATGGAAATCTAGGGTCTTCCCCCTCGATTCCGCCGTCAAGACGGAGTTCGGGATTCAGTGATCTTAAATTTCCGGGCCGGCCAGTACCAGGTTGGCAAAGCCGAACAGTGTGAACAGCTGCGCGGTGTTCTTCGCCAAGCCACGGTAACGCACTTTGCGGTGACGGAACAGGTTCTTCACGACATGAAACGGATGCTCCACCTTCGCCCGAACGCTTGCTTTGAGATGCTCCAGTTTTTCGAGCATCCGACCCAACTTGTTCTTAGGAAGCGCTTTACGCTTAGAGCGCTTCATCGAGACATGCCAAGTGACGCCCTTGCCAAGGTTGTCTTCTCGCTTCTCAACGCCTTGATAGCCCGCGGCACCCATTGCCGCGACCTCGTCACCATGCAGCAAGGCATGCGCTTGCGTGACATCGCCGACGTTGCCCGCAGTGACGACAACGGTGTGCGTCAGGCCAGATGCAGCATCAACGCCGATATGGGCTTTGAGCCCGAAGTGCCAGTCGTTTCCCTTTTTCGACTGGTGCATTTCAGGATCGCGTTTCTTGTCCTCGTTCTTGGTCGATGGGGATACCGCGATCAGCGTCGCGTCGACGATAGTACCTTCCCGCATGATCAAACCCTTCGCGCCAAGTGCGCGTTGATCGCCTCAAAGATCTTCGGCGTGAGCTCGTTCTTCTCGAGCAGGCGGCGGAATTTCAACAGGGTCGTGGCGTCCGGAGCAGACTCGCGATTGAGGTCGATTCCAACAAATCCACGAATCGCCTGGCTGTCGTAAATCGCATCCTCGATGCCCTCATCGGACAGTCCAAAGCATTGCTGGGCGACGTACATGCGCAGCATGCGCGCCAGCCCGATCGGTGGACGTCCAGCGCCTTCACCTTTTGGATAGCACGGCTCGATCAGCTTATGCAACTTGCCCCACGGGGTCGCCAAATCGATCTCAGCAAGAAAACGATCACGCCGGGTGAGCTTCTTCTTGGCAGCGTACTCGAGGTCGGAAAAACTTTTCTGCATGATCGTCAGTGGATGGTCTTGGGTGTGACGATATTGTCTCAGATCGTGGCCAGCGGGGAAACGGACCTTGGCGAATAAATCAGCGCTTCCCTAAGAGGTCCGGTGGCGTCACCGTATTGCACGTTCCGCGTTTTTACGCAGTCTGGGTCGATAGCGAACGATCGTACAGGCGCGCAGGGACCCGGAATCGCAAGAGTCCGCACAGTCGTGTCTTTTTTGAGTAGTGAGTATTTCGCCAACGCGTGAGACAATAGCCGACCGGCAGTTTCCCGCATCGTTACGAAGCCCTCACTATTCTGACTCTGACATGACGCATCCCGAATACATCCTGACCCTGTCCTGCCTGGACCAGCGCGGCATCGTGCACCGCGTGTCCGGCTTTCTGGCCGAGCACGGCTGCAACATCATCGATTCGGCCCAGTTCGGCGACAGCGAGTCGCAGCTGTTCTTCATGCGCGTGCATTTTTCGCTGGAAGAACCCGGCGTGCTCGACGCCACCTTGCGCGCCGACTTCGCCGCGCTGTGCGCGCAGATGGGCATGCAGGGCCAGCTGCACGACGCCCACTACAAGCCGCGCGTGATGCTGATGGTGTCGAAGATCGGCCATTGCCTGAACGACTTGCTGTTTCGCTACAAGAGCGGGCTGCTGCCGGTGGAAATACCCGCCATCGTGTCGAACCACATGGATTTCTATCAGCTGGCGGCCAGCTACAACATTCCGTTTCATCATCTGCCGCTGGCGGCCGGGGCCGACAACGCCACCAAGCTGGCCCAGGAAGCGCGCGTGCTGGACTTGATGGCCACGCACCAGATCGATTTGGTGGTGCTGGCGCGCTACATGCAGATCCTCTCGCCCGGCTTGTGCGACGCCATGAAGGGCAAGGCGATCAATATCCACCACTCGTTCCTGCCCAGCTTCAAGGGCGCCAAGCCGTACGCGCAGGCGCACCACCGCGGCGTCAAGCTGATCGGCGCGACGGCCCACTTCGTCACCGGCGACCTGGACGAAGGCCCGATCATCGAGCAGGATGTGGAGCGGGTCGACCACGCGATGGATGCCGACACCCTCAGCGCCATCGGGCGCGACGTCGAGTGCGTGGTGCTGGCGCGCGCCGTGAAATGGTTCGTCGAACACCGCATCTTGCAGAACGGCGCCAAGACGGTCGTGTTCAAGTAAGCGTCAAGCAACCGTCAAATAAGCGCCGTAGCAGTTCCCGTTTTTTACCGCAGTACGCAATACTTAACCAAGGCACGTGCACTAAATGGCTCTCAAAGCAACGATCTACAAGGCAGAACTGCAGATTGCGGACATGGACCGCAACTACTATCAGGAGCACATCCTGACTCTGGCGCGCCATCCTTCCGAAACCGACGAGCGGATGATGATCCGCCTGCTGGCGTTCGCCATCCACGCCAACGAAGCGCTGACCTTCACCAAGGGCCTGTTCGACACGGACGAGCCGGACCTGTGGCAGAAGGACCTGACCGGCGCCATCGATCTGTGGATCGAGGTGGGCCAGCCGGACGACAAGCGCCTGATGAAGGCGTGCGGGCGCAGCGCGCAGGTGATCGTGTACAGCTACAGCGCAACCAGCCACATCTGGTACAAGCAGATCGCCAACAAGCTGGACCGCGCCAAAAACCTGTCGGTGATTAACATCCCGGCCGACGCCAGCGCCCAACTGGAGAAACTCGCCCAGCGCAATATGCAGCTGCAATGCACCATCCAGGATGGCCAGATCTACCTGACCGACAGCGTCAACACGGTGCTGGTCGAGCGCGAAGACTTCAAGGGCCAGCGTTAATTCCCCCGGCCCCTCCGGCAAGCGCCGCAGCCCTGCGATATAATTCAGCCATGCTAAGAACATCGGTCAAGTGGCGCAGGCAAGCGTGGATCGCGATGGTGGGAATCGTCGCGATACTGCTCAACGCGCTCGCCCCGTCGATGTCGCACGGCCTGGTGCGCATGGATGCCGCCGCGCTGGAAATCTGCAGCACGCCCGGCACGTCCGCCGTCAAAACGGCCTTGCTCAAGCAAGCTGTGCAGCTTGCCGAGCGAGGATTTCAACAAGACTCGTCCAAGCCATCGGCCATGATGGAGGACTGCGGCTATTGCCTGGTCCATGGCGGCACCCACATGCTGCCGCCGCAGGAGCCGGCCGTGCTGGCTGTTGCCAGCGGCAACGCGCTGCGGCCTTTTCTGTTTTATCACGCACCCACGCCACTGCTGGCGCTGTCGGCTGCCGAACCGCGCGGGCCGCCCGCACTCGTCTGAATGTCCTGCGGCGCATCGGCGCCGCCTTGTCGTGCGCCGCCGTGGCCAGGGTCTTCCTGCGCCAGCGGCGCGCACCATGCCACTCAGTCGAGAATCTTATGAACACAATTGCATTGAATAACATGGCAGTCCGCACCGGGCTCGCCATCGCCGCGCTGGCGCTCGCCGGCAGCGCCGTCGCCCAGGTCAGCGTCAGCGCGCCGTGGGCGCGCGCCACCGTTCCCGTCCAGAAAACCAGCGGGGCCTTCATGGTCTTGCAGTCGGCGCAGGACGCGCGCCTGATCGGGGTGAGTTCGCCCGTCGCAGCCGCCGTTGAGATACATCTAAGCCAGATGGACGGAAACATGATGAAGATGGAACAGGTCGATGAGATCAAACTGCCGGCCGGGAAACCGGTCAATCTGGCCACAGGCGGCTACCACCTGATGCTGGTGGGCCTGAAGCAGCAGCTCAAGGAAGGCAGCACCGTGCCGCTGACCTTGGTGGTGCAGAGCGACAAGGCGGCAGCCAAAGCAGGCGCCAAGCCCGCGCCCCAGCGCCTGACGATTCAGGTTCCCGTGAAGGCGCTGACGTACGCGCCGGCCGCCCATTGAAGCGCAGTGCCATCGACATCGAACGGACCCATTCCATGATATCCACTCTTCAGTTTTCCAGTCTCCTTCGCGCCCATCTCCTCGTCGCCGCAGCACTGCTGGGCGCCTGCGTCCCGGCGCTGGCGCACGTGTCGCTGGAACAAAATACCGCCACCGCGGGCAAGTATCACAAGCTCACTTTCCGCGTCGGCCACGGTTGCCAGGGCAGCGCCACCCATACCCTGACGGTGGCCATGCCAGAAGGCATGAACGTTCCCAAGCCCATGCCCAAAACCGGCTGGTCCATCGTGCCGGCCTCCGCCGGCGCGCGCGAAGTGACCTGGAAGGGCGGACCCCTGCCGGATGGCTGGTTCGATGAATTCTCCATGATGGTCAAGCTGCCCGACACGCCCGGCCGGTATTACTTCAAGGTCGCCCAGTTGTGCGAAAACGGCCGCATGGACTGGGCCGAACTGCCCGGCGTCACGGCCGTGACGATGCCGGCGCCGTTCCTGGATGTGCAAGGTGCTGCCGGCGCCGTGCCGCCGGCTGCCAGCGCCGTGCCCCCTGCCGCCGGTGCGGTGCCTGCCGCCGGCGCGGCCAAACATCACTGAGGCCGGCCATGATCACTCTGTTGAACTCCACGCCGCGGACGCTGGCGCTGGTGCTGCCCCTGCTCGCCGGTAGCTCTGCCTTTGCCCAGCAAGACGGTATCGCCACGTTGCCGGCGGTGACGGTCAACGGCGGGCGGCCCAGCTCGCTGCCGGTGCACATTCCCACCACCATCGAAAGCATCAACGCCGAACAGCTGGCGCAGCGCATCAACGCCACCGACAGCGAAGACGCGCTCAAGTATTTTCCCAGCCTGAACGTGCGCAAGCGCTATATCGGCGACTACGACCACGCGGTGCTGTCGAGCCGCGCTTCCGGCACCGGCAACAGCGCCCGCTCGCTGGTGTATGCGGACGGCATCCTGCTATCCAACCTGCTGGGCAACGGCGCCAACTTCACGCCGCGCTGGGGCCTGGTGTCGCCGGAACAGATCGAGCGCGTCGACGTGCTGTACGGCCCGTTCTCGGCCGCCTATCCGGGCAATGCCGTGGGCGCCGTGGTGGACTTCCAGACGCGCATGCCCCGGCAGCTCGAAGCTCACGTCAAGCTGACCGGCTTCACCCAGCAGTTTTCCCATTACGCCAGCGCCGGGCGCTTCAACGGCGGGCAGGGCAGCGCTTCGCTGGGCAACCGCACTGGGGCATGGTCGTGGTGGGCCGACGTGTCGCGGCTGGACAGCAATGGCCAGCCGATTGCGTTCGCCAACCGGCTGGTGGCCGACAAGGTGGCGGACACGAGCGACGTACCTGTCAGTGGCGCCCTGGCGGGAAGCAATCCGGCCAACAAGCCGTGGCTGATCCTGGGCGCCACCGGCCAGTCGCACACGGTGCAGGACCATGCCAAGCTGAAGCTGGCGTACGATTTTTCACCTGCGTTGCGCTTGAGTTACACGCTGGGCTGGTGGGGCAACGAGGCCGACCGCGACGCCGCCTCGTACCTGCGCGACGGCGCCGGCAAGCCGGTGGTGGGCGGGATGGTGAATATCGGCGGGATCCGCTACGAGCTGCGCGCCTCGGACTTCGCGCCCACCGTGGCCAAGCTGTCGCACCTGATGCAGGGCATCACGCTCAAGCAGCACAGCAAGGGGGTGTGGGATTGGGAAGTGGCGGCCAGCAAATACGACTACCGCGACGACCGGGTGCGCACGCCGACCGTGGCGGTGGCCAGCATCGACAGCGACGGCGCCGGACGCACCACCGACATGAGCGGCAGCGGCTGGCATACCTTGTCGGTCAAGGGCATCTGGCGCGTGCATCCGGACCACGTGCTGGAGATGGGTGCGCAGCAGGACAGCGCGCAGCTGCGCACCCGCGTGACCAGCAACGGCGACTGGCGGCATGCCGATGGCGGCGCGCTGGTCTCGATCTTCAACGGCAGCACGCGTTTGCAAAGCCTGTTCGTGCAGGATGCGTGGAAGGTGGCGCCGCAGCTCAAGGCCACGCTGGGTGCGCGGGTCGAGCGCTGGCGTGCCGACGATGGGCTGGTGGCCAATGCCGCGCGCCCAGCCGGCTTGCCGTTCGATGCGCGCGTGGAAACCAGCTGGTCGCCCAAGGCGGCGCTGGCGCTGGTGCTGGACCCGGCGTGGACCCTGAAAGGCTCGCTCGGACGGGCGGTGCGCAACCCCACGGCGTCGGAGCTGTTCCAGGGCACCATCGTCGACAACCAGATCGTCAACCGCGATCCGAATCTGCGCGCGGAAACCTCGTGGACGGGCGAGCTGACGGCCGAGCATACGACGGACGACAGCGTGCTGCGCACCACCGCCTTTCATGAGACCACGCGCGACGCGCTGTATTCGCAGCCGCTGTCGGTGCTTGTGAATACGGTGCAGAACATCGACCAGGTGCGCACTTCCGGCATCGAGCTGGCATGGCAGGGCGACCATGTGCTGCTGCGCGGGCTGACGCTCAACGGCAGCGCCACCTATGCGCATTCGGTGATTGCCGCTAATGGGGGGTTTCCCGCCAGCGTGGGCAAGCGCCAGCCGCGGGTGCCGGTGTGGCGCGGCACCCTGCTGGCGAGCTATCAGGCGGGGGACCGGTGGAGCAGTTCACTGGGGTTCCGCTACAGCGGCCAGCAGTTCGGCTCGCTCGACAACAGCGATCCGAATGGCGAGACTTATATGGGCGTGTCGCGCTATCTGGTGGCCGATGTACGGCTGCGCTACAAGTTCACGCGGCAGTGGAGCGCGGCGCTGGGGATCGACAATCTGAACAACGCGACGTACTGGGCGTTCCATCCGTATCCGCAGCGCACGGCGGTGGCGGAGTTGCGGTTCGATCTGTAGCGCCGAGAGTGTGCGTACGGAGAGTGTGCGAAACGCTGGCATAGCTTGCAACCGCTGACCTAACCGTCTTCCTCGCGCACGCGAGGACCCATGCTGAGCATGCTTTTCCAATTTTGGCGTGCTCAGCTTGGGTTCTCGCCTGCGCGAGGACAGTGGCTCGTAGACTTACGGTGTAGGCCGACTATCGCCAGGCAACGCGCCAGCCCGGTCGCATCAGCGCAGCGGGCCGCCCCGGTTCACTTCGCCGGAGCCGACCACGGTGCGGCTGAGCTTGGGGTCGCCGTAATAGGTGATGTCCCCGGAACCGGCGATGGTGGCGCTGAGCGCATTGCGCGCCGACAGCGTCACGTCGCCCGAGCCGGCCACCGTTGCGCTGGCGTCCTGCGCCACCACACCGGCCATGTCCACATCGCCCGAGCCGCCGATCGATACCGACAGCGACTTGACAGTGCCCGCCTCGGCTTCGAATTCGCCACTGCCGGCCACGCTGACGCTGACCCGGTCCACCTCGATGCGCTGTACCTTGATGTCACCGGACCCTTCGACGCTGACTTGCAACTTGGGCCCGCGCAGCAGGCTGGCGCTGATCTCGCCGGAGCCGCCCACCGCCACCCGGTCGATGTTGCGCGCCTGCACGATGATTTTCATGGTGCGGGTCCGAAAGTTCAAGTTGTTGCGCACGGGGCGGATCTTCAGCACGCCGTTTTCGACCACCGTGTCGATCAGGGGCAGCAGGTTGTCGTCCGTCTCGATCAGCACGTCGTCGACATTGCCGAGCTTGAGTTCCACGCTGGCCGGCAGCTGCAGTGAAATGCCGGTGTAGGCGCCGGGCGTGCGCTTTTGCGTCTTGATGGTGCCGTTGCCCTTGACGCCTTCGCCGCCGCTCGCCCAGTCCAGCGGGCCGGCGGCGGCGCTGGCGGCAGCGCCAATGAAGGCGGCGCCGATGGCCGAGAACATCAGGCGGCGCTGGAACGAGGTGGGGTGGGACATGATGAACTCCTTGACATGGTTTGTTGAAATTATTCAGCTGATTGCTGTTGAGCGCTGCGTGATGAGGATAGTAGCCATGCGGTCGCGTGCATGCGTGGCGCATGCGACAGAACGCGCAGGCCGAAGGACAGACTGCACCTTCGCCGGACGAAGCGGTATCATGTCGGTCGACTACATACACTGGAATCTCATGCTTATCATCACCATCAAACAGGGCAAGGAAAAAAGCCTGCTCGCCGGCGAACCCTGGATCTACGCCTCCGCCATCGACAAAGTCGACGGCAAGCCGAACGAGAAGATGAAGCCTGGGAGCACGGCCATCGTGCAGTCGTCGTCCAAAAAATTCCTGGCGCGGGCCGCCTACAACTCCAAGTCGCAGATCCGCGCCCGGGTCTGGACGTTCGAAGAAAACGAGCCGGTCGACCACGCGCTGATCAAGCGCCGCGTCAAGGCCGCACTGGCCAAGAGCGCGCCGGCGGCGGCCAAGGCCAAGGCCGACCAGGTGGTCAAGCGCATCAACGCCGAGGCCGACGGCCTGCCGGGCTTGCTGGTGGAATCCTACGGCGGCAAGAACGGCTACCTGATCTGCGAATTCCAGGCCGGCGGCGTGGACCACTGGAAAGTGGCGATCGTGCAGGCCCTGCTGGCCGAGACCGGATGCCCGAACGTGTACGAGCGCGCCGACGAACTGATACGCAAGGGCGAAGGCATGGCGGTTGTCTCCGGCGCGCTGGCCGGCGACGAGCCGCCCGACGACGTCAAGATCGTCGAGCAGGGCGTGACGTACCTGCTGGACCTGAAAACGGGCGAGCGCTACCTGGCCCGCTAGCAGCCTGTCGGACTTAGGATCGTCAGCTGCAAAAATACCTGGGACGGTCCATATTTCACCGCTTTCTCGGTCAATAGCTCGCTATTGACACTGCGAAATCGTCAAAATCTGGCCTCGCCCAGCTATTTTTTCGCTCTGACTCCCTAAGTCCGACAGGCTGCTAGCCGGCAATCCCCCAGCCGGTCCGATAGCGCGCCTTCGCGCGCCGATGGCGAACCTGAATCGAAGCCGACCAACGTTGCTTTATCGCAACGGCAATCGGCTTTTTTGTTTCCAAAAAGAATAACTTAAGCTTGATTTGGAGCAAGTCGGCGTATTGTAGTCGTTCCAGTGGGCGCGCTGTGGCGTGTGGTAACTGGTGGTTTTTTCCTCCGATCGACTCTTTTTACCTTGGCCGCCGACATGCAAACTTCCCAACAAAACAGCCCCAACGACTTGTACCTGCAAGCCTTGCATGCGGCCCTGAACCGGGTCCAGGCGGTCATCGAATTTGATCTGAGCGGCCACGTCACCGACGCCAACGAGAACTTCCTGCGCACCACCGGCTACACGCTCGATGAAATCAAGGGCAAGCACCACGCCATGTTCTGCTATCCGGACTATGTGCGCTCGGCCGAGTACAAGCTGTTCTGGGAGCGCCTGGGACGCGGCGAATTCGATTCGGCGGAATACCGCCGCTTGGGCAAGGCCGGCAACGAGATCTGGATCAACGCGTCCTACAATCCGATCTTCGACGCCAACGGCCAGCCGTGCAAGGTGGTCAAGTTCGCCACCGACATCACGGCGCAAAAGCGCGCCAGCGCCGAAGCGGACGGCAAGATCACCGCCATCAGCAAGGCCCAGGCCGTGATCGAGTTCAATCTGGACGGCACCATCATCACCGCCAACGAAAACTTCCTGATTACCATGGGCGTGACCCTGGCGGAAATCGTCGGCCAGCATCACCGCATGTTCTGCAGCGAGGAAGAGGGCCGCAGCAGCGCCTATCACTCGTTCTGGGACAAGCTGCGCGCCGGCAACCACGACTCGGGCGAATACAAGCGCCAGGCGCGCGGCGGGCGCGAAGTGTGGCTGAACGCCTCCTACAACCCCATCTTCGGCACCGACGGCAAGCCGTTCAAGGTGGTCAAGTTCGCCACCGACGTCACCGCGCTGAAGGCGCGCAACGCCGAGTACGAGGGCAAGGTCAGCGCCATCGGCAAAGCCCAGGCCGTGATTGAATTCGACATGAACGGGCACGTCCTGTCGGCCAACGACAACTTCCTGGCCACGGTCGATTATGCGCTGGAAGACATCCTGGGCCAGCACCACCGCATTTTCTGCGGCGACGAGTACGCCGCCAGCACGGCCTACAGAAAGTTCTGGCAAAAGCTCAACCGCGGCGAGTTCGACACGGGTCGTTACCAGCGCAACGGCAACAACGGCAAGAAGATCTGGCTGCAGGCGACCTACAATCCCATCCTCGACGTCAACGGCAAGCCGTACAAGGTGGTCAAGTTCGCCGTCGACATCACCGACCAGGTCAACCTGGAAACCCAGGTGGCGGCCAAGGCGGCCAGCGACGCGCGCAAGGTCGAAGCGCTGCTCGAATCGGTGGCGCGCGCCGCCCACGGTGACCTGACCTGCAAGATCACCGTCGACGGCAACGAGCCGATCGACCAGCTGGCCGAAGGCATCTGCAAGATGATGGGCGACCTGCGCGGCGTGATCGGCAAGGTGGTGGGCGCGGCCAACGGCTTTTCCGATTCCTCGCACGTGATCGCGCAGCGCTCCAACGGCGTGGCGGCCGGCGCGCAGGCGCTCGGCGCCACTGTCGAACAGATGAACGCCTCCATCGACGGGCTGACCACGTCGATCAACTCCATCGCCGGCAACAGCCGCAACGCCGACTCGCTGGCCAAGGCCACCCAGGGCGAAGCGGAAGTGGGCGCCAAGGCGGTGGCCAAGTCGATCGAGGCGATGGACCTGATCAACCGCTCGTCGGAAGACATCGGCGAGATCGTCAAGGTGATCAGCGAGATCGCCAGCCAGACCAATATGCTGGCCTTTAACGCCGCCATCGAAGCGGCCCGCGCCGGCGAACATGGGCTGGGCTTCTCGGTGGTGGCAGATGAAGTGCGCAAGCTGGCCGAGCGCTCGTCGCAGGCGACCAAGGAAATCTCCAAGCTGATCAACGAGTCGGTCAAGCGCGTCTCGGTGGGCAGCGAGATTTCACGCCAGGCCAGCGAAGCGTTCGACAAGATCGTCTCGGGCGTGGCCAAGACCACTCAAGCCATCTCCGACATCTCCAACGCCACCAACGAGCAGCTGATCACGGCGCGCGAAGTGTCGGCGGCGATCCAGTACATCGCCGAAGAAACGGAGAAGTCGGCCGCGGCCTGCGACAGCATCGCCCGCTCGACCGATGGCCTGAACACCAGCGCCGTCGACCTGAACCGCACGGTTGCCATGTTCGTGGTGTAAGCATGGAATGCGCGGCCCCGACCGGCATTGCCAGCGGCGTTGAGACGCTGGACGACGCCACCCTGCACGCCGTGATCGGCCTGGTGCGCCAGCACACCGGCATCGCCATGAACGAGCGCAAGCGGGTGCTGCTGGAAGGGCGCCTGGCCCCTCGCGTGCGGGCGCTGGCGCTGGGCAGCATCGGCCAGTATCTGGAGCGGGTGCGCGCCGGCGGCGCCGAGGTCCAGCTGTTCATCAACCTGGTGACCACCAACGACACGCTGTTCTTCCGCACGCCGGCCGTGTGGACGTATTTCGCCGGGCAGTTTCTGCCCGACTGGCAGGCGCGCCATCCGGCCAAGACCCTGCGCATCTGGTCGGCGGCGGCGGCCAGCGGGGAGGAAGCCTATTCGATCGCCATGCTGTGCCACCAGTTCGGCCAGCGCCATCCGCGTTTCCGCTACCAGATCACCGGCACCGACATCGACACGGCCATGGTGGCCGCCTGCCGCGCCGGCCTGTATACGGGGCGCTCGGTGCAGCAGTTGGCGGCCGGCCATCCGCAGTTGCTGGAACGGTTTTTTGTCGCCGACGGCGCGCACATGGCGGTGGTGCCCGAGCTGAAGGCCCATGTGCAGTTCAGTCAGCACAATCTGCTGGCGCCGGCGGCCGTGGGTGGCCCGTTCGACCTGGTGTTTCTGCGCAATGTACTGATTTATTTCGACGAGGCCGGCCAGCGAACCGTGCTGGCCAACGTGCGCCGCCAGATGGATGGGGACGCGCGCCTGCTGCTGGGCGAACAGGAGTCGATTACCCGGCTGGCCACGCCGTTCGTGTTCGAGCAGCAGCATGTGTATGGGCGGGGGCCGGCCGATGCATGAGGTAGCGCTGTATTCGGAGCTGATTTACGGCGCCCAAGCCGGCGGCGCGGGCTGGCACGAGGGCGAGCTGCTACACGTGCCGATGGGCGAATGCCAGGTGGCGCGGCGCGGCGAGACCCTGAATGCCTTGCTGGGCTCGTGCGTGGCGATTGCCATGCTGTGGCCGGCGGGCGCGCGCTGCGGCGTGGCGCATTGCCTGTTGCCGGCTGCGCCAGGCGGCGTGCTGCGGGTGGGCGCGCGCTATGTCGACCAGGCCGTGCCGTCGTTGCTCAAGCTGATGGGCGTGAGCGAGGCCGACAAGGGCGAGGTGCAGGTGATACTCGCGGGCGGCGCCAGCATGCTGGGCCGGGCCCACATGGCGGGCGCCGTCGGCAAGGCGAATGTGGCTGCGGCGCGCGAAGCGCTGGCTGCGCACGGCCTGCGCCTGGACCATCTGGACGTGGGCGGGCGCAGCGGTCGGCAGTTGCGCGTGGACGCCAGCCAGTACCGGTATTCGGTTAAAACCATTGAACGCATTGCAGAGGAGCGGGACCATGCAGTTAGCTGAATCGACAGGAGCGCGCATGGATGCGCCGGCCAGCGCGCACACGGCGCGGGCCATGGAAATGGTCGCGGCCAGGGCGGTTGGGACGGCGCGGGCGTCGTCCGGCACCTTTGAGCTGTTCGGCTCGTTCACCCTGTCCGGCGAAGAATATGCGCTGCCGGCGGCCAGCATCCGCGAAGTGGTCAATTACCCGGCGCGCATCGTGCCGGTGCCGCTGTCGCCCCCGTATCTGGCCGGGGTGTTCACCTTGCGCGGGCATGTGATCCCGGTGCTCAATCTGGCGCGCATTTTCGATCCGTCGGCGCCGCCCGCCGACCCCGCGCACAAGATCATCATCGTCGACCACGAGGATATTCTGGTGGGCATCCTGCTGCACACGACGGGCGAAGTGCTGCGCGTGCGCCCCGAGCAGCGCAGCGTGATGCAGTACCAGCAAGGCATCGACGGCGCACTGCACCGCGCCGTGATCGCCGGCACCATCATGCTCGACGACGGCGCCCGTCTGCTGCAGATTCTCGACGCCCATGCGCTGGTGCGGATCGAGAACGTGCCCCAGGTGCAAGCCTTGCGCGCCACGGCGCGGGTCGACAAGCACCAGTTCCGGCTGCAGGCCGAGCGGCGCCAGTGCCTCAGTTTCAAGGTCAGCGGCGTCACGTTCGCCTTCAATATGGGCGCCATTCGCGAGATCATCAACGTGCCGGAGATTAAGCCGTCGATCATGCACAGCGCCCTGTGCCGCGGGCGCATCAACTTTCGCGGCAACGCCGTGGCGGTGGTCGATTTCGCCGCGCTGATGCAGCTGCCGGCGGGCACGCCGGATCCGGCCGAGCAGCGCATTCTGATTGCGCGCATCGGCGAGACCATGATCGGTCTGCTGGTCGATTCGGTCAATACCATCTTCAGCTTCTTCGAGAACGACCTGCTGCCGATTCCTTTGCTCAGCCGCGCGCGCGCGTCGATGTTCGGCGGTTGCGTCACGCGCGAACTGGAGGGCGACGTGCTGGTGCTCAATCACGAAGGCATCTTTTCGCATGCCGAACTGGTCGATGTGAGCCGCGGCCACATCAACCTGTATCAGAAGGAGGCGGCGGACGACGCCGTGCAGCACAGCAAGGCCGGCAAGGCGCAGCGTACCGCGTACATCGTATTCTCGCTGGGCACGGCGTGGGCTGTGGAAATGAAGCTGCTGCGCGAAATCATTCCTTTTAGCCCCGGCATGGTGCGTCCGCCGGCCATGCCGGCCTATGTGCACGGCATTCTGAACCTGCGCGGGCAGGTCATTACAGTGATCGATCTGCGCGCGCTGTACGAGCTGGCGCCGCTGGCCGGGCACGCCGCCACGCGGATTCTGATCGTCGAGCACGGGGCGGAGCGCTACGGGCTGATGGTTGACGCCGTCGACAACATCATTAACGTGGCGCCCAATCAGCGGCGCGGTTCGCCGAAGATGCTGCGCGGCGGCGAAGAAAAGGCGCAGGACGTAATCGACATGCCGGGCGAGGGCGGAAACGACACAGTGCTGAACGTGTTCGACCTGCCGGCCCTGCTGGCGCACCTGGCGCGCGACAGCGCCTGAGCCTGAACGGGCAACACATTGACAACTTAATGGGCTGAGCGGTGGCTTTGGCGCAACTTTTCTTACCGCTGGGCGATAGTCGTCTTATAATTGTCCGCACCCCTTAACCGCCCCGGCCGCCCGATGGAACATCACCAGTCTTCGCAGATCCGCACCCTGTCGTATGTTGAAAACGAAGACCATCCGGTGTTCGGCACGCTGGTCGAACAAATCCTGCACCTGCTCAATTCGCGCCTGATTTTCAGCGACATCATCATTCACCAGAACAGCCCGCTGATGCTGCGCCAGCCCAAGGGGCTGGTGGCCGTCACCGATTCGCCCATCACCAAGGAGGAACTGGAAGAGTTCTTCGAGGTCATCGAGCCGAACTGGTCGTCGCGCATCGCCGACCGCGCCTTCGACCGCTCGATCGACCTGCACACGGCGCGCATCCGCGCCAACTGCTTCACCTTCCAGGGCAAGAAACGCCTCGGCTGCGTGGTGCGGCGCTTTCCCAAGGAACCGCTGCCGCTGGCCTCGCTGGGGCTGCGCGCCGCCGAGCAGGATTTCGCCCGCCTCACCAGCGGCCTGGTGCTCATCATCGGCGACACCTGCCAGGGCAAATCGACCACCATCGCTTCGATGCTGGACCAGATCAACCACACCCGCTCGGGCCACATCATCACCATCGAGGACCCGGTTGAAACCCTGATCCCGCAGCGCAAGTGCATCATCACCCAGCGCGAAGTGGGCTTCGATGGCGACGTGGAAAGTTATTATCTGGGCGCGCTGGACGCGCTGCGCGAGCGGCCCGACGTGATCGTCATCGGTGAGATCCGCGACGCCCAGACCGCCCAGGAAGCGCTGGCGCTGGCCGAATCGGGCCCGCTGGTGCTGGCCTCGCTGCATGCGCGCTCGACCGAGCTGGGCCTGCAGAAGATGGCGCGGCTGCTGGGCAATTCCGAGGCCCAGTCGCAGGCGCTGGCGCATGCCCTGCGCGGCGTGCTGTGCCAGGCCTTGCTGCCCTCGGTGCAGGGCGAGCGCTACTACCTGGCCACCGAGTGCCTGACCTCGAATCCGGAAGTGGTGCGCATGATCGAAGCGGGCCGGCTGGCCGAGGTGCGCACCCTGATGGATGGCGGCACCGGCAAGTTCAATGCCGGCTGCCACTCGATGAATACGGCGCTGGTCAACCTGTTGCGCGACAAAAAGATCAGCATGGACGACGCCCGCAACGCCACCACCGACCGCATCGGCTTTGCCGACGCCTGCTACGCGGCCATGCTGGACGCGGCCTGACCGATCCGGCTGCCGGTCCGATCTGACTCAGTCCAGCGGCACGCTGCGATAACGATTGACTTCGCTCGCCGTCACCGGCGGCGCCCGGTTGCCCCAGCTGTTGCGTACATAGGTCACCAGTGCGGCCACGTCCGGGTCGCTCAGCTCGCTGTACGGCGGCATGCCGTAGGGCCGCGGATTGCCTGCCGTGCCGGGCGCAAAGCCGCCGTTGAGCACGATGCGGATGGGGTTGACGGCCGAGTCCATCGTCAGCGCCCGGTTGCCGGCCAGCGGCGGGTAGTGCGGCGGCAGACCTTTGCCATCGCTGCCGTGGCATTCGATGCATTGCGCTTCATATAACTTCTTGCCCTGTGCGATGACCTGCTCGACCTGCGGCCCCGTCACCGGTTCGCGCACGGGCGGCGGCGTGGCCGGCAGCGACTTCAGATACTGCGCCATGGAACCCACATCGTCGTCGCTGAGGTGCTGCAGGCTTTCCTGCACCACCTCGGCCATGGGTCCGAACACGGTGGCGCGCGGCGAGATGCCGGTCTTGAGCAGTTGCGCGATATGGTCGACCTCCCAGCTGCCCAGCCCCGCTTCGGCGTCGGAAGTGAGCGACGGCGCGTACCAGCCCAGCATGGGAATCAGCCCGCCCGACAAGCCGCCTTCGGTGGCGCCGAAGGTATTGCGGCTGCTGTGGCAGGCGCTGCAATGGCCCAGGCCCTCGACCAGATAGGCGCCGCGGTTCCAGGCCGCGCTCTGGCCCGTGCTGGCGCTGAACACCTCGGGTGTAAAGTACAGCAGGCGCCACGCGGCCAGGCTGAACTGCTGGTTGTACGGGAAGCGCAGCGCATGCGGGCGGTTCGGCGTGGCCTGCGCCGGCACGCTTTGCATGAAGGCGTACAGGGCGTCGGCGTCGTCGCGGGTGACCTTGGTGTAGTTGGTGTACGGGAAGGCCGGATACAGCAGGCGGCCATCGCGCGAGATGCCGTTGTGCAGGGCATTCCAGAACTGGTCGGCCGTCCAGCCGCCGATGCCATGCTGGCGGTCGGAGGTGATGTTGGGCGCGATCAGTTGCCCGAACGGGGTGTCGAGCGTGCGCCCGCCGGCGTACGGGGCGCCGCCGCGCGCCGTGTGGCAGGCCATGCAGTCGCCGGCCTTGGCCAGGTAGGCGCCGCGGGCGATGTTGGCCGGCGTGGCGGCAAACGCGGCGGGCGAGCTGGACGCGATCATCTGGGCGCGCGGCCACATCAGCGCGACGAGCAGGGCGCCGGCGGCGGCAAGGATCAGCAGGGCGGTCAGGGCACGTTTCATGGCGACTCCGGCGCGCTGCCGCAAGGAAGTGGCAGGGGCCGCGCGATGGCGGCGGCGGGGCGGGCGGCCGGATCGACCGGCTGCAGGCCGAGCCAGCTGGAAATGGCGTTGACGTCGGCCAGCGACAGGCGCGTGGCGATGTCGGCCATGCAGTCGGGCGCGTGGGCGCGGCGCACCTTGTTGCGCCATGCGCCGAACTGGGCGTTGACGTAGTCGCGCGGCAAGCCGGCCAGGCCGGGAATGGTGGGGTTCACGCCGGTGAGCTTGTCGCCGTGGCAGGCGATGCAGGCGGGCACCTTGATGGCGGCGTCGCCCTGCATGACCAGCACGCGGCCCCGCTCCAGCACGGCCGGGCTGGCGTCGCTGCGTTGCACGGGCGGCGCGGGCAGGTGCTGGGCCGAGAAGTACTCGGCGATTTCGCGCAGGTACGGGTCGGGCAGGTGATCGACCATGTAGGTCATCAGCGGGTAACTGCGGCGTGCCTCGCGGAAGTTCACCAGCTGGTTGTACAGGTAGCCGGCGGGTTTGCCGGAGATGCGCGGAAAGAACGCATCGTTGACATCCTTGCGGGCGTGGCAGGAGGTGCAGGCAATGACGCGCTGGGCCATGGTGTCGGGCAGCACGGCGGGGCGCTCGGCGGCGGCTGCACCACCCGTCAGGGCGGCCAGCAGCAGTGCGGTGATGGGTAACTTCATGTTCTGCTTGTTCTTGTTTTGGTGGTGGTACATCAGGACCAGATCCGGTAGATCCAGTAGCTTTCGTGGTCGATAGACCGCAACAGTTCGCCGGGCGACAGGCCGGTAATCGCTTTGGCTTCGCGCGTCATGTGCGACTGGTCGGCGTAGCGGTGCTCCGCTGCGATGTGACCCAGCGCAGCACCGCCGTCGCGCGCGGCAAAGAAGGCTTGCTCGGCGCGGCCGAGGCGCTGCAAGGTGCGCATCGGCAGACCCGCCCACGCGCGGATGCGCCGTTCGACGATGCGCGGACCGCGGCCCCAGCCGGTGGCGGCCGCCTGCACGCCAAGACGGCGCACATAATCGGCCACCACATTGACGCTGATTTCGCCGCTGCGGCGCAACTGCTGCCAGCGCGGTTCCAGAAACGCTTCGAGCACGTCGACCCGGCGCTGGTCGTTCGGGGCGCAGGCCACGTCGTGTTCGACCAGCGCCGTGGCGCCATGCACTTGCCACGTGATGCTGCAGAACGGCGTGGCAGGGTAGCGGTTGTAGCGGTCATTGTGCGCCGGCAGCGCGCAGTCGATGGTGCTGCGCGTAACGTAAGCGCGCACGCAGGACGCCAGCGACAAGCGCGGTGCGAGCAGGCGGGCGGACGGTGTGCGCTGCATGGAACTCCTATCGCGGTGTAACTCGGTAATGCTCTGTGGCTGCAAACATTGTACCGACCTGTGCGTCGCCGTGTCGCAAACGTTCAAGACAAATTGTCCCATGCCGGGCGATACTGGCTCCACCCTGAGCACTGATACAGAAAGGAACTGCAATGTCGCATGCTGCCTTGCCGACCGCCGACGCGGTCCTGCGTTCGATCGACGACTTGCCCGGCCCGCGCCGCTGGCCACTGGCGGGCAACGGGTTTCAGATCCACCCGCGCCAGGTGCACCAGGACATGGAGCGCTGGAGCCATCGCTACGGCATGCTGTACCGCGTCACGCTGGGCAGCACGCCGATGCTGATCGTGGCCGACCACGAGCTGATCGGACAGATCACGCGGGCCCGGCCGGACGGCTTCCGGCGGCCGTCGATGGCGGCCGAACTGGCCGCCGAAATGGGCGGCATTCCCGGTATCTTCGAGGCCGAGGGCGCGCAGTGGCGCAACCAGCGCCGCATGGTGATGCAGGCATTCGCGCCCCATGCCGTGAAGGCGTATTTTCCCTCGCTGGTGAAGGTGGCGGGGCGCCTGCAGCGGCGCTGGGAACAGGCCGCCGCGGCCGGCAGGACCATCGACGTGGGCAGCGACATGCGCCGCTACACGGTCGACATCATCGCCGGCCTGGCGTTCGGCACCGACATGAACACCATCGAAACGGGCGACGACGTGATCCAGGGCCATCTGGACAATATCCTGGCCTCGATCGCGCGCCGCGCTTTCACGCCGCTGCCGTACTGGCGCTATGTCAAGCTGCCGGCCGACCGCAGGCTGGACCGCAGCGTGGCGGCCGTGCGCGCGGCCACGCTCGATTTCGTCGAGCGGGGCAAGGCGCGCCTGGCGGCCGACCCGGCGCGCGCCGCCCATCCGGGCAACATGCTCGAAGCCATGTTGACGGCGGCGGCGCAGCCGGACAGCGGCGTGACTGAAGCCGCCGTGGTCGGCAACGTGCTGACCATGTTGCTGGCCGGCGAGGACACGACGTCGAACAGCTTGTCGTGGCTGATCTATCTGATGCGCAAGAATCCTGCGGCGCTGGCCCGTGCGCGCGAGGAAGTGCTGCGCGTGGCGCCCGATCTGGCGGCCTGCACGACCGAGCAGATGGACCGGCTGGATTATCTGGATGCTTGTGCGCAGGAAGCCATGCGCCTGAAGCCCCCGGCGCCGTATCTGCCGCTGGAAGCGTTGCAGGATACGGTCGTTGGCGACGTGCAGGTGCCCAAGGGCACGCTGGTGTGGTGCGTGCTGAGGCACAACACGCTGAACGACGCGTATTTCCCGCGTGCGGCGCAGTTCGAGCCGGAGCGCTGGCTGGCGCCGCTGGAGGGCGGGATCGACAAGAAGGTTGCCATGCCGTTCGGGTCGGGGCCGCGCATGTGCCCGGGACGGTACCTGGCACTACTGGAGATCAAGATCGCCATGGCGATGCTGCTGGCCAATTTCGAGATTGAGTCGGTCGAAGCCGCCGATGGGGGCGAGCCGGATGAGGTGATGGGGTTTGTGATGTCGCCGGGGGAGTTGGTGATGCGCTTGTCGCAGAACGCGGCGCTTATCGAATCACAGGCCTAAATATCGTCGTCCCCGCCTTCGCGGGGACAATTTGCGCTTGTGGTGAAGGCGTTGCCGCCACTTTCGACAACCGTGTGCGCTTACGCCAGCTTGCGCCAGTGCCGGTAAATCTTCAGCGCCACATGGGCATCGTCGGCCGCGTACAGGATCTGCTTTTCCGACAGGCGCGGCAAGGCCCAGTTGGTGGTGGTGATCTTTTTGGATTTCTGCAGCTTCTGCCCGAAAAACCTGGCCACCGCCGTCTTCGCCCCGAGCGTGTTGCGTTCGCCCTTGCGCAGCGCCGTTGACAAGTCGAGCACGTTGACCGTGTCGATGCCCAGCTTGATGCGCAACCGCTTCAGGTCGTCCGACAGGCCGAAACCCACCTTCAGAATCGAGGGCGACTCCAGCACGGCCTTGAGCACTTCGACCGCGGGCGCGGCGCCGATCTGGAACAGGTAGGCGGCGTCGTCGGTCGCCAGCTGCACCAGGTGCGGCCCGGTCGAGACTTCGCCTTTCAGAAACGTCGGCTTCGATTCGGTGTCGAATCCCAGCACATCGGTCGCGGACAGGGCGGCCAGCGCGTCGATCGCATCTTTGTCGGACTTGACCATACGCACGTCGCCCAGCTTGATGCCGTCATATGGCGGCAGCAATTCTTCCGGTTCGGTCGCCATGGGCGAGATCAGTTGCGGGAAAACTTGGAGGCGAGCTGGAGCAGCTTTTCCTGGCGCAGCTTGTTGGCTTCTTCTTCCAGGGCGGCGTCGCGTTCGGCTTTCTTGCGCTCGGCTTCTTTCTTGAAGCGCTGCTGCAAGGTTTCCTTGGCGTGGGCGCGGTGGGTTTCCGTCACTTCCGCGCCGGCCACGCCGTCCAGGTCGTAACGCACCGTGGCTTTTTCCATCGCGCGCAGGTAGCGCAGCGAACCGGTATGAATGCCCAGCGCGGCGCGCATGGTCTTGCGGTCCAGCCCGGGAACGCGGGCCAGCAGCTGCTTGTCGATGCCGATCGACAGCGGCAGGCAGTCGCGGAACGCGGGAAATTGCTGTTGTAACTGTTTGAGCAGGGAACGGGCGCTTTGCGCCGGTGCCGCGCCAGGCTTGCCAGCGGCCGCCTTGGCATCGGCGGCATGCGCGGCGTGGGCAGAAACAGGGGCGGCGGCGTTGTCGGATCGCGCAGACTCGGCTGGCTCCGCCGCGTCAGCGGCTTCGCCCGTATCGACCGACCCTTCGGTCGCAATGGTGGTGGCCGGATCGTCTTGCGGGTCGGCCGCAGCCGATGCCTCGCTGTCGGTGGCCGGAGGCACAGCGGCCAGATTGGCAGCGGCCGGTGCAGGCGCCAGGGTCGGGACAGGGGTGTCGGCGGACTCGGCGACTAAACTAGTGTTGTTCATTGACTTCATTGTAAGAGCTGGAACCGGAAGGATAGCATGGTCAGATTGTCACGTGCGCGGAATTGGATTTATTCGCGTGTCCTGACCGCCAGGGTGAGCCGCAAGCGGCGAAATCGTGTATCATCCGCCCCTTGCTTTGCGCATGGCTTGACGCAGCGCAGAGGTGTCGGAGTGTCGACAGAGGGCGAGCAGCCAGATATACGTTTCATTGATAGTCGATATTCGAACTGTCAATTATCTCGATATCTAGCCATGGGGCATAATGGCCCTGTCTCCTCTATTCTTCTTCTGAACAATAGATTCAAGCCCGTTTTAGCTAGCGGGCTTTTTTTCGTTCTGCCACGTACTGCCCCTGTTCTACCACTAGATAGCGCCATTTTGACCACAGCACACTCACTTCTGCCCGTCCCCCAGGGACCTCGACGCGATCTGTCATGCTTGCAATCCGGCCATACCGTCCTTAAGTAACAGCAGGACCCATCCTGATACACAGTCCAGCAAGCGCGTATCCGACGCGCTGGGTGGATTATTGACTGGAGTTTTAATGAAGAACACCGCGAAAACCTTGACCCTCACCGCCACCAAAGCGCCGCGTAAAAGCAGCGCGCAACTGGTCGTGCCCAAAACAGCAACCTCCTACTTCCTGGAAACGGAAGCGGCGGCTAAAGTGACGGTGGTCAAAAAAGGCTCGCGTCTGGCCGCGGTGGCTTCTTCAGTGGAAACCGATGCGTCCGCCGATGTGGCCGAGACCTCGATGCCGGTGGTGGTGCGCAAGCGCTCCAAGCTGGCGGTCAGCGCCGAGGCGCTGGTGGCCGACGCGGCCGATGGGTCGGACGCCGCCGACAATGTGGTGGCGGGCGCCAGCTCGGCCGCCGCCGAATCGGCACCGGCCGTCAAGGTGGCCGTCAAGCGCGTGGCGCGCAAACTCGATGCCGAGCCGACCGTGATCCAGACCGCCGGCCAGTCGGTCAGCCAGACCACCGATGCCGCCGCCCTGGCCGCCATCGACACGTCCGGTTATCTGCTGCCGTCGGTCAAGGTGCCAGGTCGCCGTGGCCGCAAACCCAGCGAATTCACGCCGGAAAACGACGAAGTGGCGGCCCTCAACGCCGTCGAGCGCGCCGAACTGAAAGCCGTCTCGAAAGCCAAGGAACGCAAGGCCAAGTCGGGCGGCCTGTCGAGCGTGCTGGCGGGCGATGCCCAGACCACGGAAGCCGATCTGGAGCGTCGCCGCAACCAGATCAAGAACCTGATCAACATGGGTAAGGAGCGCGGTTTCCTCACCTACGCCGAGATCAACGACCAGCTGCCGGAAAACATCATCGATCCGGAAGCGATCGAAGGCATCATCGCCACCTTCAACGACATGGGCATCGCCGTCTACGAGCGCGCCCCCGACGCCGAAATGATGCTGCTGACCGACACGGTGGCCACCGCCACCAGCGACGACGAAGTGGAAGCGGCCGCCGCGACCGCGCTGTCGACGGTCGACTCGGACTTCGGCCGCACCACCGATCCGGTGCGCATGTACATGCGTGAAATGGGCGCCGTGGCGCTGCTCACGCGCGAAGGCGAGATCGAAATCGCCAAGCGTATCGAAGGAGGCCTGAAGGACATGGTCCAGGCCATTTCCGCCTGCCCGACCACGATCGCCGAAATCATCGCGCTGTCGCACAAGATCGCCAACGACGAACTGAAGGTCGATGAAGTGGTCGACGGCTTCGTGGACCTGAACGAGAGCTCGGCGCCGGCGCCGGCGCCGGCCGTGGTGCACAACGCCAATGCCGACGAAGAGGAAGAGGAAGAAGAAGTCGAGGAAGAAGACGGCGACGCCAATGGCGGCGCGGCCGGTTTCTCGGCCGAGCAGCTGGTGCAGCTGAAGCGCGCCGCGCTGGAAAAATTCGGCGTGATCCAGGGCGAATTCGAAAAGATGGCCAAGGCCTTCGAGAAGGATGGCTACGGTTCGAAGAACTACGTCAAGGCGCAGGAAGTCATTTCCAACGAGCTGCTGGGCATCCGCTTCACCGCCAAGATCGTCGAGAAGCTGTGCGACACCCTGCGCGGCCAGATGGACGAAGTGCGTCACATCGAAAAAGCCGTGCTGGATATCTGCGTGAACCGCTGCGGCATGCCGCGCGCCCACTTCATCAAGGTGTTCCCGGGGTGCGAGACGGACCTGGAATGGGTGGACCGCGAAGTCGATTGCGCGTATGCGTACAGCGCCGTGCTGGGCCGCAATGTGCCAGCCGTGAAGGAACTGCAAAAGCGCATGATCGACCTGCAGGCGCGCGTGGCGCTGCCGCTGGCCGACCTGCGCCGCATCAACAAGCAGATGGCTGCCGGTGAGAAGCGTGCCCGTCACGCCAAGCGCGAGATGACCGTGGCCAACTTGCGCCTGGTGATTTCGATCGCCAAGAAGTACATCAACCGCGGTCTGCAGTTCCTCGATCTGATCCAGGAAGGCAACATCGGTTTGCTCAAGGCCGTGGACAAATTCGAATACCGCCGCGGCTACAAGTTCTCGACCTATGCGACGTGGTGGATCCGTCAGGCCATCACCCGTTCGATCGCCGACATGGCGCGCACCATCCGCGTGCCGGTGCACATGATCGAGACGATCAACAAGATGAACCGCATCTCGCGTCAGATCATGCAGGAGACGGGCAGCGAGCCGGATCTGGCCACGTTGGCGCTGAAGATGGAAATGCCGGAGAACAAGGTCCGCGAGATCATGAAGATCGCCAAGGAGCCGATTTCGATGGAAACCCCGATGGGCGAAGATGGCGATTCGCAGCTGGGCGACTTCATCGAAGACAACACCACGCTGGCGCCGCTGGATGCGGCCTTGCATGCGTCGATGCGCAATGTGATCAAGGAAGTGCTCGATTCGCTGACGCCGCGCGAAGCCAAAGTGCTGCGCATGCGCTATGGCGTTGAAATGTCGAACGACCACACGCTGGAAGAAGTGGGCAAGCAGTTCGACGTGACGCGCGAGCGGATTCGCCAGATCGAAGCGAAAGCGATGAGCAAGCTGCGCCAGCCGTCGCGCTCGGACAAGCTGAAGAGCTTTTTGCATAACCATTAAGCCGGTTGTGTGGAGTGGTCGCATCCGGCGGCACTCCAAACACCCGGTATATTGGTTACCCGCCGCCTTATTTAACGTCATCCCCGCGGTCGCGGGGATGACGGTTTTTGGGCTTGTGGTGCTGACGCTTCCCCCAAAAAAATGCGCATCCGGAAAACCGGACGCGCAAACAGGGGTAGTCAACAGAATGAGGCGGTGGCCCGACCGCCGTTCCATCGACCTTCATTTTACCCATTCCTGATACCTTAGTAAAACCAAATTGTTTCAATTTGTGTACTGTTGCGGCTAAACCAATGTTTGGTCGAGTTCGGCCGTGCTATTCAGCGGGATTAAAATCGACAAGCGCGTGCCTTGACCAGGCAAATGCTCGATCTCCAGCGTGCCGCCGAACACATCGACCCGCTCCTGGATCCCACTGATCACGAACGCGGCCGCCGGGCTGGCGTCGCCCGGGCGCAGGCCGCTGCCGTCGTCGGCGATCGTCACCTCGACGGCATGCTCGCTCAAATCCAGCGTTACCGCCACCTGGGTAGCGCGGCTGTGGCGCATGATATTCACCAGCGCGTCCTGAATAATCCGGAAGATCACCGTGCCGCGCCGGCTGTCCGGCACGCTGCGCTCGTCGCCGCGCACGCGCAGCAGGCAGGCGATGCCGCTGCGCTTTTCGAATTGCGCCACCAGCCACTCGGTCGCGGCCGGCAAGCCCAGCTCCAGGGTGCTCGGGTGCAGATCGTTGATGATCGCCCGCACCGAGCGGATGGTCGCGTCGATGGTCGTGAGCGCCTGGCCGACCCGCTGCCGCAACACGGGATGGCTGGCGCGGGTGCGCTGGTACAGCAATTCCACGTCGATCTTGAGCGCCAGCAGGTTCTGGCCCAGGTCGTCGTGGATGTCCAGCGCAATGCGCTTGCGCTCGTCTTCCTTGACGGTTTCCAGGTGGGCCGTCAGTTCGCGCAGCTGCTGGTACGACTGGGCCAGCTGCTGCTGCGTGACCTGGCGCTCGCGCACTTCCACGCGCAGGCGCTCGTTGGTGCGCTCCAGCTCGGCGGTGCGGGTGCGGATGCGCACTTCCAGTCCCATCTGCACGGCTGCCAGTTGCAGTTCCGCCGCCTTGCGCTCCGTAATATCGGTGAGCATCAGCAAGGTGCCGCCCGGTACGCCTTGCGCCCCCGGCTCGGTCGGCGCGGCGCGGGCACTGGCAATGGCCCAGCCGACCGACCCATCCTTGCGGCGGTAACTGAGGTCGTAGGTGCGCCCCGCATCGTTAGGATTGCCGCCCAGCAGGGCGGTGACGTAGTCGCGCGGGTTGTCGCCCAAAAAATCCTTCACCGAGGCGCCGCGCAGTTCGTCCTCGCTGCAGCCGAACATCTGCGCCAGGCGCACGTTGGCGAACAGGTTGATGCCGTCGTGGCCCACCATCCAGATACCTTCATGGGCCGTGTTGACGAAATAGCTGTAGTGGCGCTGCAGGATGCGGGCGCGCGCCAGGGCGCTGTCGCGGGTGTTGGCCAGGCGGCGGATGCGCAGCGCGATCAGTACGCCGGCGCCGGCCAGGATGGTCGACAGGCCCACCGCCAGGCGCGACACGGCGTTGGCGTCGCCCACGGCCACGATGGCGACCGCCGTCGCGGTCAACAGGATGATCGCGGCGAAGAAAAGGCATAACGTTTCGACGCTCCAGGTTTTCATGGGAGTCCCATTGATCGCAGTCAAAACATTTTATGACAAATTTTCAATGTGGAGAAAGCGACAAGCGCAGCCGTGCATGTTCATGCGTGGCGAGTATGCACAGGGCTTAGGCTGATCGGGCGAGCACATCAAAGAGTTTGTCGAACTAAATTTTCTCGATATGCACAACGTGATTTCGGCAATCAGGGATGCTCATGTTGGCGCATAGGCTATAACACAATCATGGTAATTTCTTATGATTTCATTTCAATGGAGTATTCCAATCTAGGCTACATGGTGGTCCTACGTCTCCGCCATGATCGTGCTGCATGGTTCGGGGCGCGCCAGTGCCGTGGTCTGCAACTGCGACTCGCAGTCGGCGCGGGATGTGACCAGAACCATGTCGCTCAACCTGGCCTCCGGCGGCCTGAAAAACCGGGAATGTACGCCGTCCCGGGCAGTCGCGAACGTTGGTAGGGCGAAAAAAATGCGGGCCGCAGCCCGCATTGGTGATTCATACAACTTCAACGCGGGACTTAACCCGTGTTGCGTAACCCTGCCGCCACACCGTTGATCGACAGGTGAATGCCGCGGTGCACGCGCTCGTCGATCTTCTCCGGGTCGCCCGCCACCGCGCGATGACGGTGAATCAGCTCGACCTGCAAGTGATTCAGCGGATCGAGGTAGGCGAAGCGGTTCTGGATCGAGCGCGCCAGCAATGGATTGCCGGCCAGCCGTTCCTGGGCGCCGGTGACGGTTTCCAGGCAGCGCAAGGTGGTTTCGTGCTCGGCGGCGATGCGCTTGAAAATTCGCTCGCGCAGTTCCACGTCGGCCACCAGCTCGGCATAACGGGAAGCGATCGCCAGATCGGTCTTGGCCAGCACCATGTCCATGTTCGACAGCAGGGTGGCAAAGAACGGCCATTCCTTGTACATCGCCTGGAGCGTCGCAATACGTTCTTCGCGCGGACCCTGTTCGATCCATTGCGAAATGGCCGAACCGAAGCCGTACCAGCCCGGCAGCAGCAAACGGCACTGGCCCCATGAGAAGCCCCATGGAATGGCGCGCAGGTCTTCGATGCGCTTGGTCGACTTGCGCGAGGCCGGGCGCGAACCCAGGTTCAGCTCGGCGATCTCGGCGATCGGCGTGGCCGCGAAGAAGTAGTCGGTGAAGCCTGGCGTTTCGTAGACCAGATTGCGGTAGCCCTTGTACGCCAGTTCCGACAGCTCGGCCATGATGGCTTCGAACTTGGTCAGCCGCTCGACCTTGCTGCCTTCGACCGGATGCGGCATCAGCGTCGATTCCAGGGTTGCCGCCACCAGCAGCTCCAGATTGCGCCGGCCGATGTCCTTGTTGGAGAACTTCGAGGCGATGATCTCGCCCTGTTCGGTCAGGCGGATCTGGCCGTTGACGGTGCCAGCCGGCTGGGCCAGGATGGCTTCGTAGCTCGGTCCCCCGCCGCGGCCCACGGTGCCGCCGCGGCCGTGGAACAGGCGCAGCTTCACGCCCGCCTCGGCGAACACCTTGACCAGGTGGGTCTCGGCCTTGTACAACTCCCAGTTGGACGTAAGGAAGCCGCCGTCCTTGTTGGAGTCCGAATAGCCCAGCATGACTTCCTGCTGCTTGCCCTGGCCGTCGATGAGCGACTTGACCATCGGCAGCGCCATCCATTCCTGCATGATGGAGGCGGCGCGCTGCAAGTCGGGAATGGTCTCGAACAGGGGAATGACCATGGCGTCGAGTTCGTTGGCGCCCACGCGCAGCAAACCCGTTTCCTTTTGCAGCAGCAGCACTTCCAGCAGGTCGGACACTTCTTCGGTGTGCGAGATGATGTAGTTGCGGATGGCCCGGTCGCCGTAGCGGTGGCGGATTTGTTTGGCCGCGCGCAGGATGGCCAGTTCGGAGTCGGTCTCGTCGCTGTAGTCCGTGTACGGCGAATAGAGCAGGCGCGGCTGCGACAGCTCGGCCAGCAGCAGCGTGACCTTGCCCGCTTCGTCCAGCTTGCCGTAGTTCTGCTCGACCGCGGCGCTGGCGAACAGTTCCGCCAGCACGCGCTCGTGCACGTCGGAGGTTTGACGCATGTCGAGCGACGCCAGGTGAAAACCAAAGATGTTGGCGGCGCGCTGCAAGGTCGACAGGCGCGGCTTGATCATGATGCTGCCGTGGTTGGCGACCAGCGAATCTGCCAGCACCTTGAGGTCGGCGGCGAACTCGCTGGCCTGCGCGTAGGCGGCGGCGTGGCCGACTTCCTTGCGCAGGATGTTGGTCGCGCCCAGCGCGCGCGCGGTGGCGGCCAGACGGGCATAGATGCCGATCAGGGCGCGCCGGTACGGCTCGTCGCTGCGGTGCGGCGAAGCATCCGGCGAATTGGCGGCCAGCGCCTGCAGCGCGTCGGTGGAGCCGACCATCAATGTGGAAATGGACAGCTCGGCGCCCAGCGCGTGC